>JAAFHJ010000335.1 GCA_013298325.1 Myxococcales bacterium
GGTCCGGGTCGCCGTACATGATCCGCTTCATTTGATCGTAGTGGGCGCTCTTCCCGCCTTCGATCAAGTAGCTCGCGAGCGTGAACGGGGCACCGGCGAATCCGATGAGCGGAACGTTGAGTTCCTTCTTCAAAAGGCGAATCGCCTGGAGCACGTACCCGAGTTCCTCCGGCTCAATCACGCGAAGCGCTTCGACTTGTGCGCGCGTTCGGACCGGCGAATGGACGACCGGCCCCTCCCCTTTCTCGAAGGAAAACGGGGCCCCCATCGGCTCCAGCGGGAGGAGAATATCGGCGAATAGAATCGCCGCATCCATCTGGAACGCTCGGATCGGCTGAAGCGTGACTTCGCAGGCGAGCTCCGGCGTCTTGCAGAGCTCGATGAGCGTCCGCTTTTCGCGGAGGGCCCGGTACTCGGGCATGTATCGCCCCGCCTGGCGCATCATCCAGACCGGAGTGCGTTCGGTCGTTTCGCGTCGGCAGGCCCGGAGGAAGAGGTCGTTCATGCGACGGGCGGTCCTAGCACCATCGCGCCGGGGCGTCTTCGTGACCGTTGCGGTGGGCGCACGAATCGCGCCAGGCGTGCCGCCTAATAGAATTTGCAGGAGCACGCCTGCGCGGGGACGAACCAGCCGCCGTTTTGCTGGCTGGAGCGGACACAGTCGCTGCAAAGATAGTGGCGGTCGCCACGGTCGACGTTGGGGTCGCAGGCGCTCGCCTCTTGGGCGACGTCGCAATAGCTTGCTTTACCGGTATTGCAGCCGACCTCGGTGCCGTACCCCTGCCCGTTGGAGCCGTTGCCGTAGTAGGCGACGTTCGACGAACAGGCCCATTTGTAGCCGGGCACTGGCCCAGCGTCGACGGGGCCAGCGTCCTTCGGACCGGCGTCGGGGCGTGCGGTGCCGGCGTCGGAAACGACAACAACTCCGCCATCGGGAGTCGGCGATCCGGTGTCGGCCGGTGCGGCATCGCGGACGGAAACAACGCCGCCATCGTCGCTTTCGACCACCCCCGTGAAGTCGCCCCCACACGCGGTAACGGCAAAGAGCCCAAGAGCAGGGAGCGCCAAGAACAACGAAGGTTTCATCAGGTCTTCTGGTTGTAGTTCGTGTTCTCGAGGAGGATCACGTTCGTCTTGCTGCGGCTTTCGCCGACGGACGTGATGTAGACCGCGGGCTGGTCTTGCACGGGGCAGACCTTCTCGCAAGCGCCGCAGCCGATGCAAAGCGACGGATCGACGTGGGGGCGCTGAAGCTTGACCTTCTTCATCGCCGGCGCTTCACCGGCGGCACCAAAGGTCTTTTCACGGACTTCCGCCTCGACTTCTTCCACCCAAATCGCCTTCGGCGACGTCGGGCAAAACTCTTCGCATACAATGCACGGAGTCTGCATCGACCACGGTAGACAGCGCCCATGATCGTAGAAGGCGGTACCGATCTTGATCGGCGGCATTCCACGGCCAAGCTTCTGATCTTCCGTAATTTTCTGAATCGCCCCGTCGGGCATACCTGCCCGCAGAGCACACAGGAGTGTTCGCAGTAACCGATGCGCGCAATGAGAATTGGCGTCCAGAGCCCCTCGATACCGCCTTCAAAAAACGCCGGGTGAAGGGCATTGTTCGGGCAGACTTTCATGCACTCCGCACAACGGATGCAGCGCTCGAGAAAGCCCCGTTCTTCGACGGCGCCCGGCGGGCGAACGAGCTTCGCATGGTAGTTGGCGTCGAGGCTGTCGGCGATGCGGAGCGCCGGAATCGAAGCGGCACCAGCGGCGGCGGTCGCCAAAAGGGTGCGGCGCTGGAGGTCCGGCTTCTGAATCGAGCTCTTCCGATTCGGCAAGAACCGGAACTTGATCACGTCCTCGGGGCAGGCGGTCTCGCAATTGAGACACATGTGGCATTCATCCTGGCGCCACTTCACGCCCCCTTGCGGGCTATCGGCCCCTTGGCAGTTCACCAAGCAGAGGTTGCAGTCGGTGCACTTCGCATGGTCCTTCTCCATTCCAAAGAGCGCAAACCGAGCGAAAACGCCGAGGAACGACCCGAGCGGACAGAGAACGCGGCACCAGAATCGCGGAATGAAGCGATTCATGAAGAGCACAGCGATCAGCAAGAAGAGAATGAACCACGTCTGGTGGAAATAGAACTGATGGCTCTGCCAGACGGTCGTCGCGAGAAAATCCTGGCTCTTGTCGGCGACGGTTTGCACGGGGCGCACCGGGACGTTTGCCACTTCGGAGAGGCCGCGCCCAAGGCCGTATTGGAGCGCCGGGATGACGCCGAGTCCGATCGCGCGGACCGCGATACAGATCGGATCAAACAGGCCACCAATCGCGCTCCCGGCGAGACTCGCCAAGAGAAACGCGTACATCAAATAGTATTTTACGCGCTGGTAACCATGAGTCTTGTTCGCCTCGACGCGGGAACCGCCGCGCCCGTAGTTGGACGGCCAGATCCAGGCGAAAAAATGGTGCATCGTCCCAAAGGGGCAAATCCACCCACAAAACACGCGCCCGAAGATCAGCGTCAATGCCAATAGACCGACGCTCCAGAGCAGCCCCCGGTAAACGGTGTGCGTCGAGAAGACGGTCATCGTAGCGACAAACGGGTCGGCCAGGAGGAACGCTTCGACGGGATACGGGAGCCGGATCGCCTCCCCCTGATTGGCCGCAAAACTTCCGCGGAAGCCGGTCTTCAGGAGGAAGAACATGAAAAGGCCGAAGAAGAAGACCTGCGAGAAGCGCCGCACCCAAACGAGGGTCTGAATGCTCTTCCGCGCCGGAATTCCGGAGCCGGGTCGCTTCGGATCGATCTTCTTCGGCTTCGCTTTGGGGGCGCCGGCAACGGGGACACTTCCGGCCGGAACCGCTGCAAAATCAGCGTGCTCATCGATACCGAGCGCTGCGTTCAGGGAAGCGGTCGCCGCGCGCTCGGCGAGCGCCATCGCCGCGGGGTCGCGACGCGCCGGGGCCGGCTCCACGAGCGCGGGGGTTTGGGTCGGCGCGAGGGTCGGCGTCGCCACGTCGAGGGCTTCCACAGCGCCGACGCGACCGGTCACCCAGGGGATGGGGCGCGCGTGGGCATCGCTGTGGCGATGCTCCTGAGCGCTTGCTTCAATGGCGGCAACGTCGAGAAGCGTCGATGCATGCCCGTGGCGAGAATCTGCCTTCTTCGTCGAGGAAGAGGCGCGGCCGAGGTCGAGAGAGGACGGGGGAGTCACTTGCGGGCGCACGATCAAACCTCACGAACCTTGAGATTTTCCCAATACATCGTTCCGATGCCGCGCTTGTGCGCCATCGCGAGGTACGGAAGGTTATCGCGGTGTTGCCCAATGAGGGTGCAGCCGTAGGCATCTGCGGCGACTTGGTCAATCGACGCAATAATTGTATGCATTTCGCGGGCGTCGTCGTAGTTGCCCCCCTGCGGACCGTTCCGCATGAGGACGCGAATCGCGTCGACGATCGTGAGCGTCGGGCGCATGAAAGTCGCGAGATCGGCAATTGATGTGTCGATGTTCTGGTGAAGACGGTTCCGTCGTCCGCCGAGCACGCCGTACCAGTTCTTCATCGCCGCGGTATACTTAGCGAGGTTGTGATGTTTGGCGATCGGCACATTGATCACCTTGTCTGCATCGACGAGCGGGGTGAAGATAGGCCACTCATCGAGCACTTCCTGCTTCATCCGGGTCGTCCGGTAGCGATGCTCGGCGGGGAGAATCACCTCGGCGCCAACGTCGTAGGCGGCCGTCCAAATGCCGCTTTTCTGGAAGCAGCGGTTCGCCTCGTTGCACGATCCATCGGCGACACGGACGAGCTTCGCGCCAGCGTCGTAAGCGAGCTTGACGACAGCGGCAACGACCTCCGGGTTCGTATTGGCAGCGTGGAGGGGCGTCCGGTCCCAGCCGATGTTCGGTTTGACGACGACGATGTCCCCTCGGCTGATGAAGTGCTTCATGCCGCCGACGGCATCAACCGCGCGCCGGACAAGCTCTTCCACAACGGGGAACTTCCCGGCTTCGTCAGCCTTCCCTTTGGCAATGGCGAGCTCGGCGAAGTCGGCCGGACCTTCCTTCAAACGAAAATCACGGGTCGTTCCGCTATGCTGGGAGACCGCGGCGCCGATGCCCCCACGGTCCCAAACCGCGCGAGAAACCGCGCCGGCGCCAAGCAAGACGCCGCCGGCCCCCGCGAGTCGCACGAGTGCCTCGCGGCGCGTCGGTCGCGAAAAATAGGGAGAAACAGGGTTTGTTTCCGGCGCCTTTTCCATCGCTGCCGGGTTTAGCCGGAATGGCGCGGTCCGACAAGGAATCGCAATCCTTCCGTGCGAAGGTACTTCTGGTAACGGAGCCCCGGTGTCGACCCGGCCGCGTCCCCCCGAAGGCTCCGCGCACGCGGGAGGTCCCAAGAACCGCGGGGATTCCGCGGAAGCGACCGACGCAGCAAGTGCGTCCTCGCCCGCTAACGCGCATCGAGGAACAAGTGCGCGGGAATGGGGCCGGTGCTCGGTAAGTGCCCAAATTCCTTCGCTCGCACGGGCTCGCGTGGCGACGTTCGGTTCGTTCGGAACCGGCGAAGTCGCGTACGCGCGGATTGACGGATTCGGCGCGCGGGCGTCGTGGATTGCCGTGGGAAATCCGCTTGTTGCCGAAGCCGCCGAGCCGGAAACAAGCGATGCTTTCCGCGAGCAGGCACGCTCCGCTGGAGCGCGCGCGTCGTTTTTTGGAGTGGAGGGGCGCGAGGGCGCAGCACCAAATTGGAAGGGATTCCAAGCACTTTTGCTCGGTGACGAGCCGCTCTATCGAACCGCAGAATGGCCGCGGGTGCTCGCATCGCGGGGGGCCCTGCGCTACCAGCTCGCGCGCGCCCGTCGTCGTGGCGTTTCCGTCGCGCCCGGCGCTGCCGACGCGAGGCCGCTCCTCGACGCGGCCGCCCTACGACGGCGAATGCCCACACTCGATTTCGTCGTCCGCTGGTCGGAACCGACCGACGCCCGCACGTTTGTGGCGAGGGTCGGCGGCGAAGGTGGCACCGTCGTCGGCCTTGCCGTCGTGCGCGAGGTCCCCGCGGTCGGGCGGTGGTTCGTTGAGCACCTCCTCCGCAGCGCCGACGCACCGAACGGGGCGACGGAACTCCTCTTCGACGCGGTGATTCGCGCCGGAGCGGCCGAAGGGGTCGGCGAGATATCGCTCGGCCTGGTCCCCCTTTCGCCGTCGCTTCGGCTGCCGGGCCCGCTTCGTGCGGCACGAACGCTCGGCGCTTTGTTTTACGACTTCGACGGCTTGAACCACTTCAAAGCAAAGCTTGCTCCCCAGGAGCGCCGCCCCATTTATTACATGCATGATGCACATGTGTCGCCCGTGGTGGCCGTCGGCGATCTGCTCCGCGCGTTCGCGGGCGGGTCGCTCCGTCGGTTCGCGTTTCGAACGGCCATCCACGGCGTGCGACGCCTGGAAAGTCTGCGCGCGCCCTCGTGAAACGTGTACTTTTGACCGTTTTCACCGTGCAACGCCCCTACGCTCTCCCCCTTCTCACGATCCTCCCGTTTGCCGCCGCGTGCGCGTCGCCCCCCTCGCCGGTCGCCCCCTCGGTGGTCGCCCATGCGGCGCTCCCAGGCCCGATCGCTCCGTACGCGGAGCTCGTCGCGGAGAGCGACCCCGACTTTCCACGAGCCGCCTCCGCAAAAGCGATGAAACCGGCGGGGCAAGGGGGGATGACGACGGCCCATGTAATTAGAATTACACGCGATCTCCCCGTCTACCGCCTGTGGAATGGCCCGGAAAAGAAGGACAAAGACGGCCACACGAACCGAATCGGCGCCTGG
>JAAFHJ010000336.1 GCA_013298325.1 Myxococcales bacterium
GCCGATGAAACGCCCGTCCATGCTCGCCCTCCCCCTCTCTGGCCTCCTCGCAGGACTCGTCGCGTGCGGGGGCGGCGAAGCGAAGCCGCCGGTGACCAAGCCGGTCGTCGATACGCCGAAGCCGATCGCGATCGACGCATCCCCGGTCGCCGCCCCGGCCGGCCTCGCCGCCGAAGGCCACGCAACGTCTGCCAAGGCTTTTTTTGACGTCGCTCGTGACTGGTTCAACGCCCCGGTGCCCGGCGGCGACAAGCTCACGCGCGACTTCGTCGGCGCCGACGTCGGTGACCTCCTCGACCCCGCGGCCGCCGTCGACTTCGCGGTTCAGATGGACGAAGGCCAGCTTGTTCCCGCGTATGCTTTTGGCTCGACCGTCAAAGCCGGGACCGACGTAAAGGCTGCATTCGCCAAGGGATTTACGGCGAAAGCCGGCGAGAATGGGTCGACCCTCTTCGAGAAGAAGGTCGAGCGGGCCGCCGACGACGACGAAGGGGACGACATCGTCCGTTCGTCCCGCGTCTGCCTTGCCTGGCAGGCCGCACTTACCGACCGCACGCGCCTCGTCTGCGGTTCACCGGCTGGCGTGAAGGCGCTCTCCGCCTACATCTTGAGGACCCTTCCGACGAAGGCGTATGCGTCTGACCTCCACATCGACGTGTTCGTGAACCACATCCAGAAACCGTTGAAAATGGGCCTTAACCTGGCGAAGGGGCAGCTCCCGCCCGGCCTCGGCGATGGCCTTGGTGACGTCGGCCAGCTCCTCGGCGACGTTGGGAAGCTCTCGATCGACGGCAAAATCAATGGAGATCGCATCGACGGCGGCCTTCACCTCACCTTCACCAGCGCAGAAAGCAAGGCTGGGAAGGCCTTCGTCGAGAGCCAGGCGCGCACTGCCCCGGCACCGGCCGCGTTCTACAAGCTCCCCGCCGACGTCGATGCAGCGTTTTACACGCAAGGCATGGGCGGCGATGGCGCCATGCTCGACCAGCTCTTCAGCAAGCGGCCGGGCATCAGCGACCTGTTCAAGGGGAAGGTCAAAGACCTCCTCAAGAAGCCGGTCGTCCTCGGCCATGGCGTCGACCTCGTTGCCGCCAAAGCGGCCGTCGATGCCGTCGCCGCAGAGAAGGACGAAGTGAAGAAGATCACCGCCCAGGCGAAGGCCCAGTCGGCGTTTGATGGCTACTTCGCAGTCCGCTTCGAAGAGAAGGCGGAAACCGTGAAGGCGCTCGTCGACGAGGCGAACAAAGTCTCCGAGGACGAGCGCAAAGCCCATGAAAAGGCCGACGCAGCGAAGGCGAAGGACGCCAAGGACGCGTCGCGCCCCATCCGCCCGATGATCGTCGAAAAGACGACCACCTCGCCGGCAACGTTCGGGCTCCCGAAGGGGACCGTCCACTACATCCGCACGACGACGATCACGACGGAAGCGGCACCGGTCCACGTGGAAGAGAAGCCGGCCAAGGGGCAGAAATCTCCGCCGAAGCCGGTTTCGAAGCCGCCGGTCAAGGTGACCACCGAGAAGCACGTCTTCCTCGTCCCTGATGGCGCTGCGACGTGGGCGTACGTCGGGGCCGATGCCAACGGGCTCTCCGAGACGGCCAAGAAGGTCCTCGGGGCTGACAAGCCGCTCGCCGCGCGCGCAGGCCTCGATGCGATCACCAAAGGTGTCGCAAATTCAGGTGGTTTCGTGACGCCGAAGTTCTTCGCCGTCGTCGATTCCGTCGGCTCCCGCCACGGCTACTCCCACAAGGGCGTGACCGCCGAGGCGATTGCCCTTGCCGGCCGTCCGATCGCCGACACGCCGATCCCGGTCGCCGTCCGTGCGACGAAGCCGGAAGCCGACGCGCCGAAGGGCGTCTACGAACTCGTCATGCAGCTGCCGAAGGCGGCCGTCGACGCCCTCGTCCGCAAGCCCTGAGCATCCCGGCGCAGCCACGCCGACGAGCGCCGCACCCCGTTTTGGGGCTGCGGCGCTCTTTTTTTTTCGACGATCACCCGACAAAGGCGCGGTAGCCTCCGGCGTCCATGCGCGCCTTTCGAACGATCTCCGCCGCCCCCCTCGTCACGATCCTCCTCGCCTGTGGCCATACCCCGCCGAAAGATCCTACCGACGGAAAGGCGGAGGTGGATGTGACGGCGAAGCACGTCACTACCGAGCCGACGAACGCGAAGGTCGAAATGCCTCATCTTTACGGCTACGTCCGCTTGGACCACCCGCGGAAGAGCATCGCCCAGGTTGCCGGCTCCCTGGCTCTCCCGATTGGGCCTACGCCTGCACAGATGGTCGCGCGCGCCATCGACGCGGAAGAGCGCCTCGCCGACCTGATCGACTTCGACGCACCGATGGAAGGGTTCCTCGCCCCCTTGGAGCGGAAGGATGAGGACGAAAGCGCTGCAGCCATCTCGTCGGTCGGCGTCACATCCTTTGAGGAGGCCCGCGCCGCGATGGAGCACGGCGGCAAGAAGCTCGTTGCCGATGCGTCCGGCCTTTTTCACGTTGAAAAAGAAGCAAAAACAGGTGGTTCTGAGGACGAAGACTGGGGCCGAACCTGCTGGCTCGCGCCGGCTCGTGCTCCGCGTGGCGCTCGGCTCTTTTGCGGGCGTGCGTCCGAACTCGAAATCCTCGCCAGCACGGTCGCGAACGCCCCCGACCGTCCGTCGGCCGCCGACATCCACGCCGAATTCTATGGGACCTCCTTCCAAGGGCTCCACCGGGCGCTCGCGGCCAAGAACGCCCGCTACGGCCGTCAAGGGGACGAAGGGGAGAAGGCTTTTCTTGCGGAAATTCAGGCTCTTGGCGGGGATTTGGAGCGGCTCGATATCGACATTACCGCCGATGCGTCTGGCTACCGCGGCGTGATGACCGCGCGCGTCGCGGGGGCGAAAGGGGCGCTGGCAAAGACCTTTACCCATGTCGACAAGGTGGCGCTGCCGCCGGCGGTATTCCGCGCTTTCCCGAAGGAAGCCTCCGTGGCCGCCTACTGGCAGGGGAACGCGACCGACGACCTCCTCGGTCCGAAGCAGGGCTTCCTCGCGACCTTTCGGAAGGCGGTCAAAGAAGACCCGCTCCCGCCCGACCTCGAAAAGGCGTCGGCTGAGGCGATTTCCTCGATTTTCGGGATGTCGACGCGCCCGACGGCGCTCGCGTTCGGGGCCGACAGCAAGACGATGGATACCGCTCTCGCGAAGCTTGATGCGGTGAAGACCGACAAGGACCGCGACAGTGCGGTGGGCGACCTGGCGAACGCGTTCTGGTTTGAAGCGTGGAACGGGGAGGCGCCTGCGGTCACCCTTGCCTCCGCGAATACGTTCCGCGACGTCGCGAAGAACTCGGCGAAAAAACACGCCAAAGACGAGTACCGCGAAGAAGTGAAGGACCTGACCATCAAGGCCGGCGAGCTGCCGAAGGAGGCGATTGCCTTCCAAATGGTCAGTATCTACCCGTCGTACTCGGCGCCAACCCACGGAAAAGGGCCTGCGAAGCCGGCACCGACCCGCGACGAGAAGCCGGTGATCCTTCTCGTGCCGGCGTTCGGCGGGACGGCGATGATCGTGACCAAGACGCTCCCAAACGCGGTTGCGCGCGCAAAGGAGCTCCTCGCGCCCAAAGCGGGCAGCACCCTGGCCGACCGGAGCGACCTCGCCACCGTCTTTGCGACGCCGACCCTTGCATCTGGCTTCTTCACGCCGAGCCTCGGCATCGTCGCGGCGAGCGAGCGGATGCGATGGGCGCCCGCCGGTACGGCCGGAGCGCTTCGTACGAAGGTCAACCAGCCCGATTTCCAGATCCCGACCGTCTTCACGGTGCTGCCGTCCCCGTCGCGAGGGGATGGCGCGAAGGCGGGCATCGTCGAGTTCCGGGGGGCGATGAGCCAGAAGGTGGTCGACGCGTTCACCGGCCTGTTCTGAGAGAAAGTTGGCCGTTGTGCGGAGGCGTAGGTAGTTGTCCTACATGTTCGCACAGCGGCGCCTCGCCCCGTTTCTTGTAGCGTCTCTCGCCCTCCCGGTGTCGGTTCTCGTGCCGGGGCTCGCACGGGCGATGGAGGCTCATGAGAGCGGGCGGAGTGTCGATGCGGTGGTTACCGCCGACGGGCGTGCGACGTTCACGGAGAGCATCGCCCTCGATGTCGTCTACGGCCCCGTCGAGCGCCTCACCTTCAGTGGCGCCCCCGACGCGACCCCGACCGTCCACGTCGAACGTCTCGCCGCCACGCCGGCCGGGCCCCCTTCCACTGGGGAAGCGACTTCCGCCCCGCCGTCGCTCGCGACGCCTGCCGCCGAAATCGCGCGCACCCTCGGGCGCGACGGCGAAGCGCGCTTTGTCGTGAAATTTCCAAAAAAATCAGGCTTGAGCCGCGGGAACTACCGCATCGCGATCTCCTGGACCGTCGACCTCTCCCACCTCGTCCATCGCAACGGCGGCCGGACGACGCTCAGCCTTTCTGGCCTCGTCCACGAGCAGTCGGTCGACGACGCCCACTTCACCGTCCACACGCCCGACTTCGGCGCCCCTTCCGTCGGAAATACCGAAGGTTTTGCCGCGAAGGTCGCCGTCGACCGCGAGGGGGCCGGCTACAAGCTTGAGCTCGGTCGGGCCCACATTTCCCGCGGGGAGCGCTTCTCGGCGCCGCTTGTCTTTGGCGCCGGGGCCTTCCCCAGCATCGCGATGACGACGACTGACGGCGCGAAAGACGATGCCGAAGTGCCCCCCGCGGAGCCGACCGAAAGCCCGATGATCGCCCCCGAGGTCGCCACCCGCCCCTTCGCGGCGTCACCGTCGGTCCCGCGTGGAGCGCTCCCCTTTGCCGTCGCGCTCCCGCTCGCCTTCGCCGCGCTCCTCGCTGCAAAAATGCGTACGTTTTCAGCGGCTTCTGCGGTGAACGTCGGCACGCGCTGGCTCATCGCCGGGGCCGTCTTCGGTGGCGCCGCCTTCGCCGCCGCGATCTTTGCGTTCATCGAGGAACGGGACGCGGTCGCCGCATTGCTCCTCGGTAGCGCCCTCGCGCCGCTCGCCCTGTGTGGACGTTTCTTGAAGAAGACGGTCTCGCGCGTCCGTGGCGCCGGTGAGTGGCTTGCCGTCGTTGACGCGGAGGTGATGACCGCCCCGCGCCCCTGGGAGCCGAATTCGCCGCTCGTCCGCGCCCTCTCCGTCGTCACAGTCCTTGCTGCGTTTGGCCTCGCCGGGACGCTGTTCGCGCGGGACGCCCGCCTGGCCGCCGCCGTCGTCTCCTTCGCGACGCCGTTTCTGGTCGCGCTCCGCAGCTTCGGCCGGGATCGCGTCGCACCCCGGGAACGGCACGTGGAAATCCTCGCAGACGCTCGTAAAAACGTCGCGAGCGTCGCTGGGCCGCTCTCCGTCCGCGCGACGCTCCTCGCCCGGTATCCGCTCGGTTCCGAGGCCTGGGACGACCTCCGCCTCCTCGTGACCGCGAAAGACACGCTCCCCGGTCTCCGGAGCATCGAGGCGGGGCTCCTCCGTGACGAAGCGGACGAAGCGGTGCCGCTCGCCGAAGTCCATGTGCGCGTATTTGCAGGTTCTGAAGCCCACGAACGCCTCCTCGCCCGCTACGGCGCCGGCTTCGCCCCCGGGCGCATCCCCGAGGAGCGCGTCCTCCGCCTCCGCGCCGGTCGCCCCGGTGCCGACGCCCTCGCGGAAACCCTCGCGACGGTTGCCCGTGCCCTCGTCGAACGCCGCGAACGCCGCCCGGTCACCGCCCCGGTCGCCGCCCCGCTCGCCGCCCCCGCAAGCGAGCGCCGTCGCCCGCGTGCAATCCTTCGCCGGACCGCCTCTTCGCGCGGCG
>JAAFHJ010000337.1 GCA_013298325.1 Myxococcales bacterium
TGGCGACGTTCGGATTCGCCGGGTCCTGCTCATCAATGAGGGTGCGCGTGTAGCGCTCAAAGGCATTTTCCACAGTATCAAACTGGGTAAGTTTGACTTCGACGCTCCCCCCTTTGCCGCTTCCGTCGATGTACGAGAGCATGACCAAACGGACGAGGCCCCCCTTCAAATAGGCTTCACAGCCGCCGTCCATGGCGGTGGTGCAGAGCTTGTCTTTGGTGAACTTCGCCTTGTCGCCGTAGCTCTTCGTCTCCCACTGGGGGTCGAGGCACCAGCCAGCGATCGCCTTCGGGAAGAAGGCTTTCGTGGCGTCGTCCTTCACTTCGCCGCCGCCGGAGGCGCAGGGGCCCGGGCCTGCCGCCGCGGAAGCCCCCGAAGTTGCACCCGAAGCGGCCGGAGGCGGAGCGCCATTCTTGGGCCCCGGCGGCGGAGCGCCCTCCCGCTTTTCCTCTTTCGGGCACCCGGCCAACGAGAGAGCGAGCGTTGCAAAGACGGCGAAACGGGCATGCGCACGGAGCGGGGAACGGTGCATGGCGAAGCCGCTTAACGCGAAATGTCGAGGAGCGGGAGGGGCTTCAGGGGACGATGGGGGACGCCCTCCCGATCGTCCCGGTCTTCGAGAGCCCGTGGACGCCACGTTTCACGTCGCTTCCAAAAGAACGGGCGCCCACAGCGGCGGCGACTTCCCCTGCCGTTTCGCCGCTGTGATGCGCTTCTTTAATCGCGTTACGGCGGCGCGTACCGTCCCCACCTTCATGGCGAGTTCCTCGGCGGCGGTCGCCGTCGACCGGTGGATTTCGAGGCGCCGTACGATCCGAATTTCCGTTTCGGTGAGGTCTGCCAAACGCCCGAGCATCTCCGGCGGATCTGGGAGCGCCGGCGGGTGGGTCGTCAGCGTGAATGCGAGGACTTCCTCGATCGCTTCCGCATACATTTCGGCAATTTGCTCTTCCGGGGGCTCCGGGAGCAGGAGCCGCTGGGCCGGAAGGGAAACGCGCCAGTGGGCGCTCCGGTCGGTCACGTCAAGTGCGCTCACGCGGGCATCTTCGAGGCCCACCAAACGCGGAAACGAGCGCAGGACCCCCGTCCGGAACGGGAAGAAGCTTCGGCAGGGGGCGATCCCCTCCTCGAGCGTCATCGAGACCTCGTAGGCGCCCTCCAGCGGGACGACTTCCGTGGAAACCATCGGCCAGAGCATGCGCTCTGAGGGGCCGACGAGGAAGCGGAAGAGGGCTCCCACCGGCAGGAGCATCCCGGCGAGCGTGCGGAGCGCCGGCAACGCAGCGGCGAACTCGATGCCGAGATGTTCGATTTCAAGGTCGCTCCGCCCAGCGGCGAAGCCCTCTAGGAAAATGACGAAAGATTCCCAATCAAGCGGCGCAGATGGCTCGCGGAAGAAGTTCGCCTCGATGCCGGCGCGGGCGAGGAGGCGCTCGGGTCGCGCATGCAACCGTTCCATGGCGACGACGAGGGCACGAATGACCTGACCGGGAACTCCATTTGGCCGACCATTTCCCCGAGTTTCGGTCATTCCGATTTCGCCTCCGCGTCGATCTCGGCGAGGCGGGCGCGCACGAAAGAGGCTTTGAGGCGGAGGTCCTTCGCCGTCTCTTCCGCGGAGCCGGTCTGCGCGAAGCTCCGGGCGATCCGCGCTTCGGTCAGCGTCCATCCGTGCTTGGCCATGAGCGACGGGATCGTCGCGATCCCGTTCCCACCGTCGGCCGTGGGCGGATCGCCGTGAAGGGCGGCGCGTGCCACCCGTGCGAGGTCGACCAGCGACGCGACCGGCGCCGTCACGAAGAGCCGTTGGGGCGGCGGCGTGATCCGCCACGTTGCGCCGCGCTCGGTGAGCTCCAGCGTCTCCACGTCGGCGCTTCGGAGCCCGAGGCGGCCCGGCAAAACCCGCAGGAGCGACGTCGTTGCCACCACGTGGGGCCGGCAGGGGCGCACGTCGGCCACGAGGTGCATCGCGAAGCGCAGCGATGCCCCCCCATCCTCGACGCAGGAGAACCGGTACATCGGCCAGAGGGAATCCGACTGCCCGATCGCCTTGTAGATCACGCGGATCGGCACCAGGAGACCAGCGAGCGCTTGAAGCGCGGGGAACGCGGCGGTGTACTCGGCGCCGAGTGCCTCGATGGTGGCGTCGCTCTTTCCGGCGGCAAACGCCTGAATAAACGCCACAAAGCTCCCGGCCGGCGCGGGCAGGTCCCAGGGGATCGTTCCCGGCCCGGCGACGTCCGCAAGGGTGAGCCGGCCGGCGGCGAGGTGCCCCTCGACCGGCTCCCCGAGGCGACGCATGCCGACGATGGCGGCACGAACCGCCGATTTTTGCACGCGGTTGCCGCTCATGGCTGCGCCCCTTCCAAAACCCCACGCACGCGGCCGGCCCACGGGGCGTCGACGGTGCCTAGTTTGCCAAGGATCTCCGGGAGGTGCCCGCGGACCACCGACGCCTTAAGACCGAGATCTTTCCCCGTCTGCGCGAGCGGTACCCCCGCCGCGAGGTGGCGAGCGATCCGCGCCTCGGTCAGCGTCAAATGGTGGGCGCTCGCAAGCGTCGCCACCGACGGTGCATCGCTCGAAACGGCAGGTTTCCCGCGCTGGACGCCCGCAGCCGCCGCTCGGAAGACCTCCGCGGGGCCACCATCTCGCCGGTAGAGCAGGCGTTGCGGCGGGAGCCGGACCCGCCACAAAGCGCGCCGATCATCGAGCTGGAGCACCTCGACCTCTGCTTCGGGAAGGCCGAGCCGGCGAGAGAGCGCACGCAACAGGCCAGTCGTCGCGTGCGCGTGCGTCGGACACGGAATCGCGCCATCGCGAACCCACTGATCAAAGAGAAGCGTGTTCCCCTCGGTGCTCGACGAGAGCCGAAACATGGGCCACAAGCCCTCCGCTTCCCAGGTCATGCGGTAGAGAAGCCCGACCGGCACGAGCAGCCCTGCGAGCGCTTGGATCGCGGGAAAGACGGCCGTGTACTCGGCCCCCATTTGTTCAATGTCTTTCGGCGTCTTCCCCAGTGCACTGTGTTCGAGGAAGGCAACACACGCCTCCCATGAGACCGTTCCGCGGCCGGCGATTGCTGCGTAGCTGAGGCCGGCGGCGGCGAGAGAGCCTTCTGGGTCGCCGCCAAAGCGGGCCATCGTCAATACCCAGGCGCGGATCGCTGCTTTCTGAACCGGATAGGGGGTCATCGAACGTCGGCCACTTTCCGCGGGGACGCATCCCAGGCGCGCCCCCCATTTGGGGGATAGGCAGCCGCCGTCCGTGATCCGCTACCGGAGCGCGTGGAGCGCCGCCGACGCGAGCAGATCGCGAACGAGCTCGGACTGACGACGGACGCCGACCTTCCCGAGGAGGCGCTTCACGTGGGTGCGGACCGTCTCCTCGGTGCAGCCGCGGAGCGCGGCGAATTCGGCGAGCGTCTTCCCTTCGACGAGGGCGCTCGCGAGGGCCGCTTCGGTCGGCGTGAGCGCGTAGATTTGCTGCACAAGCGCCGGCTCCAGACGGACCGACGCGGCCCGGTCGTGGACGACGGCAAGCACGCGCGTCGACGGCGCCGCAGCACCACTCCGGAAGGGGCTCCGTGGGCGGACGGCGTGGAGGATGAGGCTGAGCGGCGGCCTCCCGACCGTGCAGGCGGCCGGCTTGAGGGTGCTCGCCCCGTCGGGCCGGGCGACGTCGGCGAGGAGCAGCGCTTTGTGGATCGCCGCCGCGAGCGCCTGCGCCTCGCGCGGATCGGCCGCCGAGAGGCGCCCACCGACGGTGACGATCCGCCGCTGCTGGATCAGCCGCTCCGCCGACCGGTTGCTTGCGAGCACGCGCCCGGCGCTGTCGAGGAGGAGCACCGGCGATGGCAGCGCCTCCAGAGCGACGGCGACATCCCCCCGGGTCGCCTCCATCGCCCGCTGGAGCCCGAGGAGCCGCGCGACCCGCCCGATGTGGGGGAGCACCTGCTTCATCCGCGCCGCGTGCCGCCCCTCAAACGCGCCGTCGCGACGCCCTCGGATGAACGCCTGCCCCAGGATGAGATCGCCGCCGACGGGGAACGTCCCGAAGAGGCTGAAGGTGCTGTCGATGGGGGCGAGGAGCTCGTGGAAGAAATCGGAGCGCTCGAAGGCGGATCGGTCGACGTCGCGGGTGTCCGAGAGCACTTCCCCGGGGCGAGTCCGCGCGGCGGCCATGCGGAGATCTTCGCCCATTTCGAGAAGATAGCGATCGAAGGGCTCCGGGCTCAGCCCCCAGCGGAAGTCCTCCAGGACGGCGCCGGTGGGCGTCATCAGGAGCGCGTGGGCCCGCGGCGCCGCCGTCTCACTCGTCCACGCGGCGAGGGCGCCGAGCGCTTCGGGGATCGTCCCCGGATCGTCGGCGGCGTCGTAGAGGCGCAGAACCAGCGGGTCGAGGGCGTTCATGGCGCCTCGCGGAGGGCCAGCACGATCCACGGCGCCTCGGGGACGGCGCTCGCAGCGAGCTTTTCGACGACACGGGCGTGGTGGCGACGGACGACGGCCGCCTTCAGGCCGAGGTCTTTCGCCGTCTGGGCGACGTCGCTCCCGAGGGCGAGCTGACGGGCGATCCGCGCCTCGGTGAGGGTCAAGCGGTAGGTCGCCTCCAGGGTCGGGACGTTCGGGACGCAGCGCTCGCAGACGCGCCCGGCCTCTTCCCCCTCCCGCGGACGGCAGACGACGCACGGCCCCGCCTCGGGCACCGGCACCGACACACCGCTCCGCTGGCCGCGCACGTCGCGAAACACCGCCTCCAAGTCGCGCTCCGCCTGCCGGAGCACGTCCATCGCATGCTCCCCGCGGAAGCGGGAAAACAGAAACCGTTGGGGGGGGAGAGCAATGTCCCAGAGGGCATGTGTCGGCGTGAGCACCGGGGTCTCCACGACGCAGTCGCGCAGGCCGAGCATCCTCGGGAGCGCTCGCAGCATTCCCGTCGTCGCGTGAAACATCGTCAGGCTCGGCATAACGCCCGCCCGCAAGCGACTTTCCCAGCGAAAGCACTGGGGACCGCGCGTGAGCGTCGTCTCGTACATCGGCCACAGGCGAGCGACCGGCGGCCCGCAGACGAGGTAGACCAACACATCAATCGGAAGGATCGTCCCAAGGATCGCGCGAAGCGCCGGGAACGCGTAGGCGTACTCGACCCCGAGCAACTCGGACTTTTCGCGGCCGTGACGAGCCCCAAAGCTCTCGAGGAGCGCCACATGGGCCTCCCAGGGAATGGAGCGCTCGCCGGTCAAGGTAGCGAGGGCGAGGCCTGCATCGGCGAGGTGTTCCTCCGACCGCGCCCCAAGCCGTTCCATCGCGATGACGAGAGACCGCGTGATGCTCGTGGAGACTCGGTACTGCATGGCGGCCATCAAGGATCGCCCATCTGTCGCGCCGAGCAATCAGGATCGCCCTCGCGCATTTGGCACGTGGGAACGGTAGAGCTTGTTTTGACGGCACAAAAGAGCTGTCCGACAGCCCCAAAGAGCCGTCGCACGGCACAAGAGAGCCGTCTCACAGCCCCAAAGAGCTGTCGCACGGCACAAAAGAGCCGTCTCACAGCCCCAAAGAGCTGTCGCACGGCACAAAAGAGCCGTCCGACCGGTAGGCGCAGAAATCGACCGTCGCCCCGGGCTACTGCGCGGCCCCCTACGTGATTGAAGGACCGGTCCTCTGATTACACTTTGGCCCGGGAGCCTTGGTTACAGATCGATGTTCTGCCGTACCTTGAGCCGCGTGCATCATGCACGTAGCCCGGCTCCTCGAATTCACAAATGTACTGCTA
>JAAFHJ010000338.1 GCA_013298325.1 Myxococcales bacterium
AAAAATCGGCTCTCTTCAAAGCAAACAGCGTCTATTTCACCGTGGGTTGGCCGCGCGCGCACGAGGGTCGCTCCAAAGGCGAGACCGAGCGCCTGGTGCCCCAAACAAATGCCCAATGTCGGCTTTTGGAGACGCGCGAGCTCGTTCATCAATGCGACCAACCCGGCACGCACCGGATCGGTCGGTCCAGGACCGACGACGACGATGGCCGCCTCTTCAAGAAACGGCGCCGCCGCCGCTGCCCCAACGACCACGCGAACCGCCTCCCGGGGGACCGGCAAGGCATCGACGACGTTCCACGAGAACGAGTCGTGATTTTCAACGAAGAGAACCGGCCCCACGCCTACCGACTCAATCGGCGACCGCCGGTGCCGATGCCGGACTCGCGCCAACCTTCGCAATCAGCGCCAGGGAGGCGAGCCACGCAAGCGCGCAGGGGACGAGGACGACGAGACGCGCCGTCGGGAAGGCGGCGACCGCCGGCGCGAAGATGCCGACGACGTCCCGAAGCATGTATCCCACATGGAAGAGCACGGCGGTGAGGAGGGCGTCGGTCCGGAGGCGGAGGAACGTCGTCGAGGCGCCGAGGAGGAGCGCCGACGGGATCGTGCGCGGCTCGCCACGGGTAAGTGCAAAGATTCCAAGGGCGATAAAGGCGGCGCCGGGAACCGGCGGGGCGCTATCGGCGGTGGGGCGCGCCGGGCCGTCATCGTCATCGCCCCCCCCAAGGGTGAGCGCCGGGCGGTCCCGAAGGGCGCCAAGAAGGGCCCCGCGGAAGAGGAGCTCCTCGGCAAAGGGCAGCAAAATCAAGAAGGCTGCCGCCGCGAGCCCTTTGCTGCCGAGGGTCGCGCCGAGGTCGAGGGGGTCGCCATCGCCAGCATGGGGGAACCGCTTCACGACGAGGTCGGCAACCGCGTCGGAGAGGGGCGCCAGCGCGAAGCCTCCGACGAGCGCCAATGGAATCGCGGCCGCTTTCGGCAAACGCAGGGCGAGCGAGTCACGCCCCCCGTGGACGCGGTCGATGAGCGTCGCCACGAGCACGGAGGCGGCGAAAATCGCAAGGCCGGCGCTCGGGATGTCGCGCGCCCCGCCCGGTCCAAATCCCGAAACGAGGGCGAGAAACATCCCCGCAAGGACGAGCGAGAAGAACGCGTAAAAGAGCGCGAGGAAGGGCCCCAGGGGGACGCGGAAGCGGGCCGGCTCGCTCATCGGCCGCGGAGATAGGCGGGAACGCCCCGTTTGACCACCGTGTCGCGCGCGAGCTTTTCGTCGAGGAGCGGGTAGTCGAGCGTGTAGTGGAGGCCGCGGCTCTCATGACGGGCCGACGCACACTCGACGATCAATTGTGCAATCGTCGCGATATTTCGGAGCTCGAGCAGATCCCGCGTGACGACGTAGTTCCAGTAGTACTCCTGGATCTCTTCCTGGAGGAGTGCGATGCGCCGCGCCGCGCGCCGGAGCCGTTTCGTCGAACGGACGATGCCGACGTAGTTCCACATCAATCGGCGAAGTTCGTCCCAGTTCTGGGAAATGACGACCGCCTCGTCGCTCGTGATCGCCTTGCCGACGTCCCACTCGGGGACCTCGGGGAACGGGTCGGTCGTCTTCGCAAGGCCGCTCGCAGCGAGGGCGAGCGCGGCACGATGCCCGAAGACAAGCCCCTCAAGAAGGCTGTTTGAAGCGAGGCGATTTGCGCCATGAAGACCGGTATGAGCCGCCTCCCCGAGTGCCCAGAGACCGGGGATCGTCGTGCGCCCCTCCAAGTCGGTGGCGACACCACCACACATAAAGTGGGCGGCAGGAACGACCGGGATCCACTGCTTCGCGATGTTGAAGCCGAACTTTTCACATTGCCCAAAGACGCCCGGGAAGTGCTCGCGAAGAAACGGCTCATCCCGGTGGCTGATGTCGAGCCACACATGGTCCGACCCGCTCTTTTTCATTTCGTAGTCGATGGCCCGCGCCACGATGTCGCGCGGGGCGAGATCGCCGCGGGGATCGTGGTCCTTCATGAACGGCGTGCCGTCGAAGCGGAGGAGCCGCGCCCCTTCGCCGCGGAGCGCTTCGGTGAGCAAGAAGGTCCGCGCTTCCGGGTGGTACAGGCACGTCGGATGGAATTGATAAAATTCCATATTCGCGATTTCAGCGCCGGCCCGGTAGGCCATCGCGACGCCGTCGCCGGTCGCGACGTCCGGATTGGTCGTGTAGAGATAGACCTTCCCTGCCCCACCGCTCGCGAGAATGGTGGCCCGCGCGACGATGGTCTCCACGACGCCGGTCGTCGCATTGAAAATATAGGCGCCGGCACAGAGTTCCGGCCCGCCAAACTTCGCGAGCGTCACGAGGTCGACCGCCATGTGCTCTTCAAGGAGCAGCACGTTCGGCCGGGCGCGGACCGCCTCAAGGAGCGCCCGCTCGACCTCGCGGCCGGTCATGTCGGCGGCGTGAACAATGCGTCGAGCGCTGTGGCCCCCTTCGAGGTGAAGATCGAGCTTTCCGAGCGCCGAATCCTCCGGCTTCGCCGTCTTTGCGGTGTCGAATTTCGCGCCGAGCTCAAGGAGCATGCGGATCCGTTCGGGCCCCTCCTCGACGCAAATCTTCACCGTTTCCCGATGGTTGAGCGCCACGCCAGCGATGAGCGTGTCCTCGACGTGGGCCTCAAAGGTATCGGTGGCATCGAGAACGGCGGCGATGCCCCCCTGAGCCCATTTCGTGTTTGATTCTTCGGCGTCGCGCTTCGAAACGACGATGACCGAGCCGTGCTCGGAGGCCTCCAGCGCGAAGGAGAGCCCAGCGACGCCGCTGCCGATGACGAGAAAATCGGTCGTTCTCTGCATGTTGGCCGCCTACCTAAGGGCATTTCCCCCCGCAGACCAGCACGGACGTCGGCGAAACGGAGCGCGCGCGCCGGTGACGAGATCCCGCGTGAACTTGCTCGCTCTTCGCGTTAACACGAGGCGGTGCGTGCCCCCACCCAGCGCCTCCGCGCGCCGTCCCGTCCGCGCCTCTTTCCGCTGTTGCCGCGCTTGGCGTCGGTAGCCGCAGTCGTCGCGGTGGCCGCCCTGGCGCTCCCGCCTCGCGAGGCGGCCGCCTTCTGTCGGACGACGACCGAGAGCACTCTTGGCGGCGGCTGCGCGTCGACGGGGCTCCCCCTCTATTGGAAGTACCGCTGCGTCGGCTTTCGATTGACGGAGGCCGGGACGGCAGAAGTCCCCTTTGATCGCGTCCAAGAGACCGCGGTACGTGCGTTTGAAAGCTGGAGTAAGCCCTCGTGTAGCTCCGGAACACCGAGCGTCGATGTGAGCTATTTGGGGACGACGAAGACGGACAAAGTCGAGTTTGACGTAAAGGGGACCAACGAAAATATCGTCGTCTTTCGCGACAATGCGTGGCCCTATGAGGATACCCTCGCGATCGCCCTAACCACCCTCACTTACGACAAAAGGCAGGGGGAGATCCTCGACGCCGACATCGAAGTAAACAGCCACGCCGTCGCGATCGTCGCCAAAGACCCCAGCATTCCTCTCAAGGGCAGCGAATACGATCTGTCGACGATCCTCACCCACGAAGCGGGGCACTTCCTCGGGCTCGCCCACTCGGAAGTGCGCGACGCGACGATGTACTACAAGTACAATCCGGGCACCGTCGACCAGGGGACTCTCAAAGACGATGATGCCGCCGGGATCTGCGCGATCTATCGAAGCAGCGGCGCGCGAACGACCGCCCACGGCGACGTCGTGCCGGCCGCCGTCTGCGCCCCGACCGCCAGCGAAGAGGCCCCCGCGTCGATGGCCGGAGGCGCTTTTGCCTTTGCCTGCGCGGCGCCCGGCCCGTCGGCCAGCCGGCCTTGGGGCGCAAGCGGCCTTGTCCTGGTGGCAGGCGCGCTCCTTCGAGCACGCCGTCGCAATCGCGCGCAACGAGCCCGCTAAGTCCCTTGACAGCGTTGGCGGCGTTCCTTATCCACGTCGCCTACCAAACTGAATCGCCATTCAGTCCGACCGTAGCGGCCGGGGGGTGGCGTGGCCGACCGGCGAAGGCGCCTGACGTGGGACCCACAGAAGGTTTGCCGAGCAAATTGGACCTATGCACCGCGCGTGCATCGAAAAGGGGAATGTGACGTGAAGATTCTCGTACCTCTCAAGCGAGTCGCCGATCCGGACAACGCCAACAAGATCAAGGTCAATGGCGGCAAGATCGACACAACCGGTCTCGAATGGAAGCTCAATCCCTTCGATGAATACGCCGTCGAGACCGCCCTCCGCTTGACGGAAAATGGCGCAAATACGAAGGCTCGCCTCGGCGAAGTTGTCGTGGTGACGCTCGGCCCGAAGGAGACGGAGACGACGCTCCGCAGCGCCCTCGCCACCGGTGCCGATCGCGCGATCCGCATTGATGCCGGCGACGACGCGCTTGACGGCGACACCGTCGCCCACGCGCTTGCCGCATTGATCAAGAAGGAAAACTTCGATCTGATCCTCCTCGGCAAGCAGGCCGTCGACGGCGACTCGAACCAGGTCCCCCAGCTTCTCGCCGAGTACCTCGGCTGGCCCCAGGCGACCTTCGCCGCCACGATCAAGAGCGAAGCCGACAAGGCGCTCGTGGTCGGCCGCGAAGTCGACGGCGGCACCCTCAACGTTCGCGTTCAGCTCCCGGCGGTCGTCTCCGTCGACCTCCGCATCGTCGCGCCGAAGAGCGTCACGTCGGTCCACACGGCGCCGACCCATAACTACTCGGATGGTGTGCGTTTTGCCGCCCTCATGCAGATCATGGCGGCGAAGAAGAAGCCGCTCGTCGAGGTGAAGCTCGCCGACCTCGGCGTCACCGCCGCGCCGAAGATCGAATACGTCGGCTTCGAGCTGCCGCCCGCCCGCAAGGCTGGCGTCAAGGTCGCAAACGTCGCCGACCTCGTCGGCAAGCTCCGCAACGAAGCGAAGGCGCTCTGAGAGCCTAAGGAGATTACGAAAATGGCTACGAAAATTCTCGTTGTCGCGGAGCTCCTCGAAGGCAAGATCCGCAAGGCTTCCCTCTCCGCCGTGACGTTCGCAAAGAACGCGGGCCTCCCCTTCTCGGTCCTCGTGATCGGCGCTGGCGCCGCGGGCGCCGCCGGGGAAATCACCGCCTTCGGCGCGGAAAAGGTCCTCGTCGCGGACGATGCGACCTTCAACGGCTGGACCGCAGAACGCTTCGCGCCGACGGTCGCCGCGGCGGTCAAGAACGGCGGCTTTGACGTCCTCGCCTTCACCGCGAGCTCCTTCGGCAAAGACATCGCACCGCGCGTCGCCGCCAAGCTCGGCGCCGGCTATGCCCCCGATATCTCGAGCGTTTCCAACGAAGGTGGCACGCTCATTTACCGCCGCCCCGTCTACGCCGGCAACGCCTACGCGAAGGCGAAGCTCCTCACGGCCGTCCAGGTTGTGTCGGTCCGCCAGTCCGAGTTCACCGCGGCGGAAGCCTCCGGCGGCGCAAGCCCCGTCGAAGCGATCGCCATCGAAGCCGCCGACGCCGCCGCTTCAAAGGTCGAATTCCTCGGTCTCGAAGCGGCCAAGAGCGAGCGCCCCGACCTCGGCGACGCGCGCGTGATCGTCGCCGGCGGCCGCGCGCTCAAAGAGAAGTTCAAGGACGTCCTTGAGCCGCTCGCCGACAAACTCGGCGCCGCCATCGGTGCCAGCCGCGCCGCCTGCGACGCCGGCTACGCCGCCCCCGAGCTCCAGGTCGGGCAGACCGGCCGTATCGTCGCGCCGCGCCTTTACCTGGCGAT
>JAAFHJ010000339.1 GCA_013298325.1 Myxococcales bacterium
CCCCTTTCGAGAGCCCGTCCCTCAACGATTCAATTCCGTGTTCGGCGCTGCGCCGGCGCCCTTATGCCGCAGGCAAAGGCACGTACACCTCCCGCGGGTACCCGTAGGTGAAATGCATTTTCCCCGTCCCCGCAGGGAACGTCACGCGTCGCTTTCCGGCTTTCACCGCTTCTAGCGCGATCCGGTGCGCCTTCCGAAAGGCCCGCATCTCCGCGATCAATCGCTTCGCCGTCGCGAGATCGCCCGCGGTCGTCAATCGCGGGACACGCCCGCCAAATTTCTCGTAGGTCTTCGCGCGGGAATGCGGATTCGTCGCGAGCACCCGCAGGCGGCCCGCGAACCTCCCCGAATGACGGCGCCGCGCCGCCTTGATCTTCTTGGAAAGATGGGTCGCCACCTGCGTCGCCATTTCGGTGACGCTCCCAAAGAGTTCCACCGCCTCCTTCGGTGCTCCCATACGGAACGTCACCGTCGGCGCATTGGTTTTGTCGACCTGCGCCAGGTACTCGCGGGGCCGCGTGACTGCCGTGGATCGCCCAAAGAGATCTTCCACGGCGGAGATCATTCCAGGCCATTCTTCCGGCGACGCGACGAGGCCTGCTTCTACCGGATTTGCCAGCGCGTACGCGATCTTCTCGGCGATCGCCGTCGTGCCTTCGAGGCGGTTGTAGGTCCCGTCCGGCTTGTCAAAGACGCTCGACGGCAGCCCGTAACGGACCTTGACCATGTTCGCGAGCATCGCGTTCCGATCTTGGAGGAATTGGGAGATGTTTCCGGAGCGATCAAACAAAACTTCGTGCATGTGATTCGACATCACACACACGGCGATCACTTCAATCCCGTAGCGCTCCGCGTAGCGCGCCGTCGCGTACTTGTAGAGTTGTTCCACGCTTGACTGGTATTTCCCGCCCCGCGCGTAGTTCGGCGTGAGCTTGTGGGCACGGTCGACACAGCGTCGCGTGACTTCATAGAACGTGCTGGGGAGATACTGCTGGGCATACGACATGCCCGTCGCCCCCCAGGGCGTATGCCAACGCGAATTCCCTGCAAATCGAACGATTCACGGGCGGGTAGGGGGTGGCCCCGAGCGAATTTGCCTGGCCTGGGCCAGGGGGGCTGTCGGCGTCGCCCCGCGAACTTGCCGTCGCGAACCGACCGACCCGCTCCTACAGGTCGTCGTGGCCGCTAGGACCGTTGCGAAGCTGCCACCGATGACAAACCAATAGATTTGTTGAAGGTGTGAGTCGGCGAGGGCCCAAAAACGAGCGCCCCCGGGAAATCCCGAGGGCGCGTTTGGTGTTCGCGAACTCTTGGTCGCGCGTTTCGCGTTCCGCGTTCAGCGCTTGCGGCGGCGGCTCACCGTCGTGGCGATGGCGGCGCCAGCGACGAGGAGCGCGAGGCCCGAGCTACCGGTGGTCGACGGAACGTTGCAGCTGCAGCCGGCCCCTTCCGCGGAGCCTTCGTCGGTTCCGGCGTCGCCGGCAGGGGTTCCAGCGTCGGCAGCCGTCCCCGCGTCCTTCGCGCCGGCGTCGGTCGGGACGCTGGCGTCGGTGACCGTCCCCGAGTCTGCGCTGCCGGCATCGGTGGTGACGCCGGAGTCGACAACACCCGAATCGACGGGGCCGCTGTCGGGGGCGCCTGCGTCGATAACCGGCGGAATTCCGCAGGTTTTATCGGCGCGGCAGACGTTTGCTCGGCACTCGGCGGTCGTCACACAGGCTTCGCCGTCGCCCTTGCCGCATTTGCCGTTGGCGCCGAGCACGCCGGAGCGGCAGCTCGTCGCGTCGGCCGCGACCTTGGGGTCGGTCCCGTTCGGGATCCCGCACTTGCCGTCGGCGCCGAGGGCGCCCGCGCGGCATTCGGCTTCGGCGGCAGCGTCTTCGCCGTTCGCCTTGCCGCACTTATTGTCGGCAGCCGAGCAGACGGTGCTGGTGCAGAGGGCGGCGCCGCTCGCGTTGCACGTCCCGTCAAACGGGGCCCCGACCGGGCTGTTCGCCGGGATGGCGGTGCCGTTGGCGAGGGTGCCACCGCAAATGCCGTCGACGGTGCTGCAGACCGGTCGCCCCGGGTCGCCGCAGACGGTCCCGGCGGCGAAGCCGGCGGTGCTGAGGTGCCCCTTGCAGGGGAGGCCGCGGGCGCCGACGGTGAGGCCGTTCCAGTTCTCCGCCACTGCCGTGGTGAACTTGACCGTGTCCATCACGCCGCGGAACTGAATCGTAAGGTGGGGCTCGCCGCCGGTGGCGCGGAGGCGGAACTTGCCGTTGACGACCTCGCGTACCGCGGTCCCTTGGCCGAAGACGCCGGCCGCGTTGCTCAGGATTTCGAAGTCCTGATCGAAATCGTAGGTGTTCCCGTTGATCGACACGAAGGCGATCAGCGGATCGCGGACCGGCTGCGTGAAGGTGATCGCGCGGGCGCCGGCTGCGTTCATCTGAATGATGTCGAAGTTCGTCGCGGCGCCACCGGCGGCGGTGCGCGACGGATCGTTACCGACGGTCGCGCTGGTGTACGGGGTCGCCGGTGCCCAGTAGTTGGTCGCGCCAGCAGCAGCGACCTGGGCGAGCGAGTACTGGCCCGCGTAGGTGACGTTCACGCCGACGGCGTCGAAGGTCAGCTTGCCGGTCACCTGGTTGGCGGCGGTGGCCGTCCAGTCGGTCCAACCGACGTTCTCCGCGTGGGCGGCGATCGGCACAAGAACCGTCGCAAGGAACGGCAAAACACGAGCGAAACGCTTCATCATCTTCATAGCTCTCTCCTCCAATCGGGAACGGTCTCACGGTCGCGGTTCCGCGGTCAACGGTTCCTGTCGCGTGGAGGCAACAGGGGCTCTTGTTGAGTGGCCCGCCAGCCAATTTGCTGGCGGTCGCGAACGGACGGGCCTTGTGGAAGTGGGCCCGCCGTCTCTCGCGCCGCCGTTGCGAGCCAATTCGCTGGCGGTCGCGAACGGACGGGCCTTGTGGAAGTGGGCCCGCCGTCTCTCGCGCCGCCGTTGCCAGCCAATTCGCTGGCGTACGCGAACGGACGGGCCTTGTGGAAGTGGGCCCGCCGTCTCTCGCGCCGCCGTTGCGAGCCAATTCGCTGGCGGTCGCGAACGGACGGGCCTTGTGGAAGTGGGCCCGCCGTCTCCGACAAACGAAAACGAGGCCGGCGAACCGACCTCGTTTCTTCAGCGCTTTTGGCGGCTTCCGCTCAGAAGGTTCCGCCGCTCTGGGTGCACTTGTTCTTGTTGAAGCTGCACATCATGCCGCGCGGATCCTGTTTGCAGTAGGTTTTCGCGGCGTTGCAGGCGGCCGTGTTGATCGCGGCGGGGGCGGTGGCCGTTGCGGTGGCGGTTGCCGTCGGCTTTACGCCGGGCGTGATCACCGACGGGGCGGTCGTCGCCGACGTCGTTGCGCTCGGCTTCGGGGTGATCTTCCCCGAGGAGCCCGCGACGGCGCCGCTGCTGCCCGACGGCTTGCCGTTCAAGGAGCCGAGGTCGCCGAGATCGCCGGAAGATCCGCCGGCGGCGGTGTCGGTGGCGGTCGCTGCGGCGGTTGTGGTCGTCGTCGCGGTGATGGCCGTGGGCGGGGGGACGTCGGCCGGTTTGCTTCGCCCGAAAGCGACGAACGCGCCTGCGCCGCCGCCGACCACGACGAGGCCGAGCACGCCGGCGATGATGATCCCACCGCTGCCGCCCCCCTTTTTCTGGGCCTGCGGCGCGTACGCCTGCATCGGCGGCGCCATTTGCTGGGGGGGCGCCCCGTACCCCTGCTGCTGCATCGGCGGTTGGCCTTGCATTTGGCCCTGCATGCCGGGGCTCATCGCCGTCGGCGGTCCGTAGCCGGGGTTTTGCGGCGCGCCGTAGCTTTGCGCTGCTGCGCCGGGGTTGGTGCCGTAGGCCGGATTCGCCGCGGTGCCCGAACCGCCCATGCCTTGGCCGGGCGGGGGGCCGTAGCCACCGGCGCCATCGGGGACGGCCATCGGCGCGCCGAGCTCGGTGCGGGCGCGGGTCGCCGGGCCGTTGGTGTCGGCGATCGGCGCCATCTGGTTTGAAGGCGTCGCTGCCGAGAAGGCGGCAAAGAACTCCTGGACGTTCGCGAAGCGGCTGCCGGCATCTTTCGCGAGGCAGCGCATGATAGCCTGCTTCATCGCCGGCGGGATGTTCGCGCTTTCCGGATGGATTTCGAAGCTTTGCGGCGGCACCGTCATGTGCTGGGTCGCCCATTCCCAGGCGGTGTTCGCGTGGAAGGGGAGCTTGCCGACGAGCATTTCGTAGGCCATCACGCCGAGCGAGTAGAGGTCGCTTCGGGCGTCGACCGGCTTGCCGGTGAACTGCTCGGGGGACATGTACGGCGGCGTCCCGAGGACCATCCCCTGCTGGGTGAGCTTCGCTTCGTTCGGGTCGTTCTCCGAGGAGCGCTTGGCGATGCCGAAATCGAGGACCTCGACCCAGTCTTTCTGGCCGGCCTTCTCGCAGAGGACGATGTTCTCCGGCTTGAGGTCGCGGTGAACGATCCCGCGCCCATGGGCCTCTTCGAGGGAGCCGCACACCTGGCGGAGGATGTTGACGGCGCGCTCGGGGCGCATCGGTCCGGTCTGCTCGAGGATGTCGGCGAGGTTCTGCCCCTGCACGAACTCCATGACGATGTAGAGCGTGCCGTCGTCGAGGGACCCGAAGTCGAAGACCTGAATGGTATTCGGGTGTTCCAGCTCGGCGACCGTGCTGCATTCGCGCATAAACCGGGCGCGAATTTTCTCGTCTTGGGACAGGTGTTGATGGAGCGTCTTCACGGCGACCTTGCGCACCGTGGTGCCCATCATCTGCTCACCGAGGTAGACGCACCCCATCCCGCCTTCGCCGAGCATCTTCACGATGCGGTATTTGTTGGCAAAGGTGGTTCCGACGAATCGTTCCGATTGGGCGTCGCTCATAGGGCGCGCATCCTCGCACAAGAGGGGGCCCCACGAGAACGCCTTCGCACGCGGGGTGCGGAAAAGGGGCGGGTTCGAACTCGCCACCGAGGCCAGCACGCTGAACCGGCATGCTATTCCCAATAACCATGCGAGCTTCCCGCGGTTCCTGGGGCGAGGAAAAACAGACCCCGCTTTGGCAGCTCGATTTGCCGCTCATCCACCTCTCGGAACTGTCGGGGCTCTTCCTCATTTTGAAGTGGCCCTCAGGGTTTGCCTACGCAACGCAAACCGGCGGGCTCAGTTGCGAACAGTCGTGGGCCGAAGGGATTTTGGTCCCGTTGGGGCGCGCTGGCCAAGAGCGCCTCGACGAGCGCTTCGGCGACGGGCGCACCAAATACAGCGGGTGGTGCTTCAACGGCATCGACGACGACGACGCCGCTTGGATCGACTCCGTCCTCGCCCACCTCGATCCCGCCTTTGATCGGGGCCCGCTCATCACCGTCGATCGCAGTCGCCTCGCCGACTCTTCGGAGGCGTGGGTCCACGTGCGGATCGGCCCGCACCCGGAGCGCCACCCCCGGGATACCTTTGATTTCTGGCCCTTCCACGGGATCCCGGCCCAAGAGGCGATCCTCACCTGGGAAAACAGCGACTAGCGGCCCGTCCGCGCGAAATCCCGGTAGGCTCGTCGCATGGGTGCAGCACTTCGTCGCCGCGGTCTCGGAATTCTCGCGTTCGCCCTGCTTGTCGGCCCGCTTGCCTGTGGCTCCTCCTCGGAGGCGCCCGCCGGTGCCGATGCCTCCGTCGCCGATGCTTCCGGGGGCGAGCGGGACGCAGGCAGCGCCAGCGATGCGGCCAGCGCC
>JAAFHJ010000034.1 GCA_013298325.1 Myxococcales bacterium
CCTCCCACGAGGCTCCAGCTTTTTCCGTTGGTCCCGCCTCGGTCTGTCGGCTCAGCCGACCTATTCAAACGCGGAAAGCGCGGCGGAAATCAGCCGGGAGGGCCCCTCGCCTACCGGGCCCGCCGCATACGCGGCGACAATGGGGATTCGAAGGTCATTCCCCGGCACGAGCGCCGCCCGCACACCTGGGGAAGCGGGGCCGTATTCGGTCGGCCACGGAACCAGTGAATACCCGACTCCGGCGGCTACCAGCGCAAGGATGCCGTCTGTGGACGTCGCCGACGCCGCCACCCGAATTTCGGAGGTAGCGACAGAACCTTGTCGTGCCGCTTCGAGGGCCGCGACCTGAAGGTTGTGGAGGTCCGTGGATGGATGGAAGGCGACGACAGGCGCTTCCAGCAGAGTCGTCGGCAGGCGCTTTTTTCGAACGTCCGCCGTCGATACGTCCCAGGTTTCCGGCCAGACGAGAAAGATTCGGTGTTCGCCGACGGTCCGCCCGGCGATCCCTTCCGGTAGCGTCGGAAGCACCTCCACGATGAGGTCGAGGTCACGCGTGAGGCGGGAAAGGTCGACGTGGACGAGTTCTTCAATCTCCACCACGACCTCCGGGTGGGCGGCGCGCAGTCCGGCGGCCCAGGTGGGGAGCACGTGCCGCAGTTCGAGGGGCGATGTGCCGACTCGCACAGTCCCCACAAGGGGGCCCGACTGGAGCCCCTCCAAGAGCGCCGGGAGACCTGTAAAAAACGCCTTGATGTGGGTGAGCAGCAAGGCGCCTGCACGCGTGGGGACGACAGGGAGCTGGTTTCGCCCCACCAGATCGACCTTCAGTTCCTTTTCCAAGCGCCGAAGCTGCTGGGAAACCGCCGGCTGGCTCATGTTCATGGCCGCGGCCGCCGCCGTAAAGCTCCCGGTTGTCGCCACATGGTAGAAAGCCTCCAGTTTCCCTACGGGAAGCGCTTGTGGTGCCCCCCTTCCGCGTGTCGTCTTCGGCCCCGTGGCGCGCGCCGGCGAGGAACCGGCGAGCACCGAGGCAAGGGCTTCGTTGGGGGGGCGAACACGCTTCTTCTTCCCGTCACGCGGGGGGGCCGTCATGGCGAAGGCTTGTACGTGTTTCTGAAGCGCTCGGCAGCACGCCGAGGGGGGCGCAGGCGGTTCACCCAATTCGTGGGGGCCGGTCGATTTTTTGAAGGCCGCCGGGAAGCCAGGTGCTGGCGCGCGCCCCAAAGAAGCCAGTGTTCTCGATAGGTAAGAATCCGGCGCTTATGTAGGTATAACGAGCGTCCGCCTCAGCTATAACCGGCCGTTATTCGACAGATTTGTCGACTTTGGGTACCGCGGTGTTCATGGGAATGAGTGCTCTTCGATCACGTGCGACCGTTGGCTTCCTGGCGGTATTGACCTTTGCTGGCTGCAACGATCACGACGACGCGGCGCCCGTCTATACCGGGCCCGTCGTCCCGATGCCTCCGCCGCAAACCGACCCGAAGTTCGTGCCGAACCGAGGGGGAAAGGTGCTTGCGGGGGTTCGCTTTGACAAAGAACGGGTCCGCCCCGGCGAAACGATCCGGGTGACGGCCGTGCCGGTCGGTGGCCAAGGAGATGGGTTTAGCGCGGCGGTCATCAACGGTATTCGTTCCGCGCAGATTGACGACCCGGTGAACGCCGTTCCCGGCGAGAAGCGGTACGCCGTGACCAAGCGACCCAGTTTGAATGGCACGAGAAGTCGTGCGGTGCCGACGATTTCTCCGTCCAGGGGAGGCGGCGGACGTGGGTTCCGCGGGGGGAGGAACGGAAGCTTAATTTCTGGATCTCAAACTCCAGCGACGGGTCTTCCGATTTTCACTTTACCTTCACTAATATGGACGGAGACATTCGATGAAGTACCCATTCTTAGCGACGGTATGGGCCTTTGTGATCGGCGTCGGATGCGACAACGCTCCGTCTGATCGGGTGTACGAGTACACGGAAATAGAGAGTCCCCTTGCAGCGGGCGACGTAGGCGAGTTTGGCCCATGTCGGTACGACCGAGATCATCTTGGCCATCCGTGTCGAATGGAAATGACCATTAAAGGCGATCCGGGCGCAGGGGCCTGGGAATATGGGCTGACTTCCGGCCTGTGCAATGAATTTTTTGCGGCGGACGCGACACATACAGCGATCCTCACCGTTTCGTCCGACCCGTCCCAGGTGTCTTGGGTTCGGTATATGGACTGCCCGAAAGGGGGGCTTTCGAGGTGCACGGAAAGCTGGGGACAAGGGTACCCACAACCTACCTGGCGCGTGGAGTGCCGTCGGTGAGCGGCGGAGCGCCACGGCTTTTACGTCTGAAACGGACCGGCCCCGTCGCGTTCTACGCCCTCTGTTGCGACGAATTTGGCGACCGCGTTGATGTCGTGCGGCGCTCCAGCGACGGGTCTTCCGATTTCCACTTTACCTTCACCAATATGGACGGAGACATTCGATGAAGTACCCATTCTTAGCGACGGTATGGGCCTTTGTGATCGGCGTCGGATGCGACAACACTCCGTCTGATCGGGTGTACGAGTACACGGAAATAGAGAGTCCCCTTGCAGCGGGCGACGTAGGCGAGTTTGGCCCATGTCGGTACGACGCGGAGGCGTCGTACCCGGCATGCAGGATAGAGTTAGCAATCAAAGCCGCCCCGACTGCGGGCGCGTGGGAATATTCCCACGGCACGTGTGGTGAGCTTTTTCCTACGAACCTCGATCGCACGGCACTTCTCACGGTCTCATCGGACCAAGCGCAACTGCGCTGGGTTCGGTACATGGATTGCCCGAAGGGGGCTCGTTCCACCTGCACTGCCTGGACGGATGGGCAAGGCTATCCCTCGGCAACCTGGCGCGTGGAGTGCCGTCGGTGAGCGGCGGCGGGTCACCCCCCGCGCTGAGCGCCACGGCGTTCGATCTTCCTCCTTTTTTTGAATGAGAATCCTATGAAATTTCTATTTGTACTCCCCGTTTCTGCGTTCGCATTGTCCCTGGTTGCCTGCGATCCGAGCAGCGGAGAATCGAGTGGCGGCACCCTGTCCGAGGTCGCCGCGGCGGCGGCGGCCCATTGCGCTCCGCCTGGCGACACGAGTTCGGCACTCTCGTTGGCGCTGCTTCAGCAGTTGCCGGGCGTCCATCTCGACGCCACCGAGCTCTCCCTGTGCGCGCAGGCCATGAATGCGGGCAACTGCAAGTCCGTGCACTGCGTTCTCGCGATTTCCGAATGGGGAACGCTCCCAACGGGGGCGGCGTGCACCAGTGATGTCCAATGCCTCAGCTCCAGCTGCACGCACGCCGAAGGGGCGACGTGCGGGACCTGCAAAGCCGACTCGACGTGCGCCACCCCATGGACCGGGGGGCAGGTCTGCAACAACGGCAGCTGCATCACGCGCCCGAAGGCCGCTGCGGTGGGGGGTATTTGCGTGGATGCGCCGTGCGACGATGGCCTCACCTGCGTCAAGGGCCGCTGCGTGGCGAGCCCAAAAGTGGGGGAATCGTGCGACGGAAATTCTACGCGGGCCTGCGTGCCGGGCGCGCAATGCACCGCGTCCAAGTGCGTGGCACTCCCCGGAGAAGGGGCCGCCTGCTTCTCCAACGACGAATGCTCGCCGACGCTCGTCTGCGGGTCCTCCGGAAGCTGCCGCAAAGCCGTGACGGTGCCGCTCGGCGCTCCATGTGACTTCGGCGACGTTTGTACCGGCGGAATTTGCGATTCCGACCCGGCCTCCTCGACGGGCGCTGGGAAATGCCGGGTCGCCGACAAGGTTGGGATGCCCTGCACAGGCCAAACGTGTGACGCCGGCTCGATCTGCAGCGACGTCTCAAACACCTGCGTGACACTCGCCTCCCTCGTCTGTCGCTAGAGGTCGGCGCACGATTTCGTTTCGTTCCGTGACGCGCGCGGTGCACGGTAGCGCCCCATGTTCACCCGCGATGTTCGCTTCGAAGGATTCTCCGTCGAGAGCTGGATCCGCTTTCTCGATCTCTGGCGCCCCCGGGCCGACGGCGACCGGGAAAAGTCCCGCGCCCATGGCGGTTTGTTCGTCGTTCGTGAAGCGGGGAAGATCCGAAAGATTCTCCATTTGGATCGCGGGCGTCTCCCCCTCGCGAAAGACCTCCCCGACGACCCGGCCGCCCTCGCGGAGCGCTTCCGGGCGAGTTGGGTTCTTTCCTGGGAAAATGGCGCCCTTGAAGAGCTCATGGAGCGCTTCGGCGCCCGCCTTCGTCGCGACGACGAACTCGGCAATCAAATCCTGATCTTCCTCGGCGCGTTTCGCGAACTCGTCGCCGAAGGCTCGGTCACCTTCTGGCCCCAGCGCCTCGCCGGTGTCCCGATCCCCTCCGAGGAGACGACCGTCAAAGCGCTCGACGCCGTCGTCGCCGACGGCCATTGCATCCTCCTCGGCCTCTTCGAACACGGCGAGCTCTACACGGCGGTCTGTGCGCGCCGGCGGAACAAGGGCTTCGACCTCCTCGCCGGCCCGGAAGCGCTCCGCCCCTCGATGGGGCTCCTCTCGGGCGATTTTCGCCGCGATTACAGGCACTTGATCTCGGCCGCCGAGAAGCTCCACGGCCCTCTCTCCTTTGGCTGCTTCGCGGAGGTCGGCACCTTTCGGACGCTCCAAGTCGATCCCGAGCCGGGCGCCTGGAGCCGGGCCGTCGCCGTTCGCGACATCGTCCTCTCGCCGGTCCCGACCGCGGTCGGCGTAGCTGTCGGCATTGATGCCGTACGCGTTGCCGCGGAAGGGGTCCGCACGTTTACCGCCAAGTACGACACCTTTGGCCTCTTTGATCTCGCCTTCCGGGAAGCAAAAAAGCGCCTCGAAGGGGCGCTTGATGACCGCGACGTCGCTGCGATTCTCGGCTTTGAACCGATGAGTGTCCTCCGGCTTTTGCTCCGCAGGGAGTGAGCCCGCTTCTAGCGGTCTCGCACGCGTTCCGGGTCCTCGGCGCTCGTGAGCATCGCGATCATCGCCTCGTCGAAGCGTAGCAATTTCCCCTGGTTGTCGATACAGGCGAGCCGAGTCTCGCCGGTCGTACGGAGCTCGTCACCGCACGTCAGCGTGTAGGTCCACTTCAGCGAGTGGCTCCGAAGCAGGACGAGCTCAAGGCGGAGCGCGAGGTCGTCGTCAAACCGGCAAGGCTTTTTGTAAGAGACCTGTGCATCGACGACCGGGAAGTTGTGTCCACGTGCCTGCCAATCGGCGAAGGTCGAGCCCCGTCGCCGGAGCCACTCCACGCGACCAAGCTCGTAATATTTCAAATAGTTTGCGTGGTGGACGATCCCCATCAGATCGGTCTCGTAAAAGCGCGGGCGGAAGCGGACGACAGAAACCGCCTTTTCGGGGTCGAGTGCAAACATGGTCGCGGCTTTACAGGGGGCGGGCGGTTTGCTTCAAGCTCGGGCGACCCATGGCGAAGAAACAGCTTCCGGTGATCGCCGCAAAGCCGGCCGCGGAAGCGGCGGAATCGGAAGACGACCGCCCCCCGTGGCACTGGATCGGCTTCGGAACCGTTGCAATTTTCGCCGCTTGGCTGCCGGGGAGCGCCCTCGCCGGAGCCCTCGGTGGGCGCGTCGCGCGATCCCTCGGGGGCGGGCCGGAGGCGCCGATCACCCTCGGCATGCGCGCCGCCGTTGCCGTCCCCCAGCTCGCCGCTGCCGCCTTTGCCGCCTTCGCCGGTGGCTACTTGGTCGGCCGGTTTGGCGCGAAGACGACGCCGCGCGAAGCGACCCTCGCCGGCGTAACTGCTACACTTTTCGCCTGCGCCCTCGCCGCTCAGGCGGCCGGCTTCTCGCCACTCCTCCTCGTCGTTGGAATCGCCCTCGTCCCGGCAGCGTTCCTCGGCGGCCGTCGAGGCGTCCAGGTGAAGCGCGGCGAACGCCGCATTTAGCTGCGGAACCGCCGCAGGCGCGCACTCACACAGCTACGGTCTGCTAAGCGCCGCATTCTGATGTTCTGCCTCACCGTACCGACCGACGCCGCCTGGGCGTCCCATGCCCTTGCCGACCTGGATCGCGTGCTCATCGATCACGCCCACTGCGAGCTGAAGGCGGCGACGAACGCCATGTCGCTCGTGGCTCGGTACCCGGATCGCATGGAACTCGCCCTCGCGTTGACCGCCCTCGCCGAGGAAGAACTCGACCATTTTCGAAGAGTTCTCAAAGAGATGCAGGCGCGCGGCCTCACGCTCGGCGCCCCCCCCGTCGACCCCTACGCGGTCCAGCTCCGGCAGGCGGCTTCGAAGCTCCCGGCCCGCCACGACGAGCGCCTGGTGTTTGTCGATCGGCTCCTCGTCGGCGCCCTCATCGAGGCGCGCTCCTGCGAGCGCTTCAAGATCCTCGGCGCTGCGCTCGCTTCCGCGGGGCGCGAACCAAAACTCGTTGATTTCTATCAAGAACTTTTCGCCTGCGAAGCGCGCCACTACCGCACCTACGTCGATCTCGCCAAGCACGCCCTCGTCAGCGATCCGCGCACCCGCGAGGACAGCGACGCCCTCGATCGGCTCATCGAGGAGCGACTCCACGCCCTCGCCGTCGCCGAAGGGTGCATTGTGCAAGAGTTGGCCGACGGCGAACAGGCCCGCGAGACCGCCGAGCCGCTCCGCGCCACGGTCCACGGATGACCGCCGCCCCCTTCGATCTTCACGAATTTGCTGCCTCCATTGTGGCGGCAACCGCCCGCGTCGCCGCCTTCCAGGAGGCAGTCGCCGGCGGCGCCGATCCCGGGCGCCTGGAGGATCCTTTCGCCGGTTCGCTCCGTGCGACGAGTCAGAAAAGTGTGTATGACGCACTTATTTCCGACGGATCTCGGGACGCGCTCGCCCTCGCCGACCACGTTCGCGCGCTCCTCGCCGTGCGCCTTCGCGCAAAGACGGCGATCCCGCGGAGCAAGCACCGGGCGACCGCGCGCGTGCGCGTCAGCATTCCCGGTGAAACACCGAAAGAAATTAGCGAAGTAGAGCTTCGAAGGAAGCTTGCGTCCTACACGCGTTTTGGCGACGTCGCCCTCCTCGTCGCCGCTGCAGGCACCCTCGGCGGCCAGGAGATCGGCCTTGCGAAGAGCGACCGCGACCTCGCCGCGGAGATCGAGGCGCGCCTCCCGCCGCCGCTCCGCGTTGCAGCGTCGTGGGCCACCCCGGAGGCGACCCTCTCCGCGACCGCCGACCTCGCCGCTGCCGCCCTCCCGGGGACCGGCGGTGCCGGCGGGGCGACCTACGCGACGCTCCTCCACGACGCCTTCGCCCACGGCGCCGGCGGCACGCTCCCCGCGCGCCTCGGCCCCTCCCACGTCGCCGGTTGGATGCCGCCGTTTGCCCTCCCCTGGCTCGACCCAAAGGGGGGTGTACCTGAGGCAAGAGCTCAATTTGCTAAGCTTTTACCGGCCGAAGCCCCCGCCGATCTTGGGCGCTTGCTTGCGCGATTTGGGCGCGCGTTTGTCGCTGGCGCCCCCCGCGAAGGGAAGCCCGCGCCGATCTTCCTCCGCCCCAACGACGTCCGCGGCGAGCTCCTCGGCGCCCTTCTTGGCAGCCTCCCGTCGCGCCCCGCGTTCCATCGTCGCGCCCTCGGCCTCGGCGCTGGGGATGCTCGAGACGAGGCTCGTAAATTCCTAAAATCGCAACTCTTTTTTCTTCGCCGTGCCGCTGTGCGCGCCCAACTCGCCGCGATCCCGGCCGGCGCACGGGCCGCGCAAGACCTTGTTGCCGAGGCGCTCGCCCCGCTCGCCGCCCCCGGCGGCAGCCATCCTGAGGTGCTCCTCCTCGCCACCGCCGAGCGCGCGGTCGGCCTTCCCGCCGCCGCAGAAAGCCAACTGCAGGCGCTCCTCGGCGCCGAGCGCTTGGAGGCCGAGCTCGTCGATCTCTTCGACGAGGACTGGTTCCGGAATCCGCGGGTCGCCCCCTTCTTCTTGGCGGCCCTTCACGACCCTGAAGATCTTGTGTTTGCTGGGAAATCTCTACAGGAAGCCCCTGTCGATCCGCGGGCGCGCCTTCTGGCCCGCGCTGGAGAACTCTTGTGAGCCTGCTCGCCCCCTTTCTCGCCCCCGCGCTGATCGCCCTCGCCGTTTCCTCCGTAGGTGCGCCTGCGTCGCCGGTGCGGCGGGCAAAAGCGCCCGTTGCCAAAGGGAAAACGGGGAAAAACGGCAAAGGGAAGCCGCCGGTCGTCTGGGAGCGTGCCGCCGAGCCGCTCCCCTTTTTGCCCCGCATCGCGCGGGTCCGGCTTGAGGTGGGGCACGATAGCGTTCTCCAAATCATCGACATTGAGCTCGATCACGATGCCTACGTAAAAGGTGATCGGAAATTCTGGGTCTCCTTCGGCGCGCCCGGCGTCCCGAAGGCGGTCGATGCCCATCTGTTGAGCGGCCAGGAGAGTGGTCAGGAGGCCGATGCCAATTGGGCCTCCAACGGCGATGAAATTCCCTTTGAAGCGAAGCCGACGCGCCCTCGATCGGCCAATGCGCTCCTCGGACCGGATCGCACCTCCGGCCTCGTCTTTGCCGTCAAGGAGGCGCCCCTTCAGGCCGCCTTCGCCAAGGCGCCGACGGCGACCCTTCGCCTCCGCGCCCTCCTCCCGACGCCCGACGTCGACGGCGCCGGTCAGCAGGGCGTCGTCGTACGACTCGGGACGGAAGATGCATCCTACACACTTGGCCGCATCGAGGTCGTCGGTCGCGGCGGCGTGCGAGTTCCGAGGGCGGACGCCAAAATCTGCAGTTTTCCTCAGCCGATCCGGGACGTCGATCTCCGAAAGGCGGAGCTTGATCGCGAAAAAGCGGCGAAGGAAGCGGCGAAAAAGCCGGCCGAACCGCCGGCCGTCGAGGCCCCCCTCTCGCCGACGCCGCCGCTCACCGTCGCGACGATCGCTCCGCGCAACGAGTATGAGGCGCGCAACCGGATCCTTCCGTCGCTTGCGACGCGACGGCCCTTCGATGCCCTTTGCATTCGTTACACCGCGGAAGTCCCCCCGGCGAAAACGCCCTAAAGGCGGGGGGCGTTTGGCTCCGTCTCAGTTGCCGTCGGCGCCGCCGGCGGCCTGTTCGGCGGTCGAGGGGCCTGCTGCGTCGTAGAAGAAGCGCAGACCGAGGGCGAGCACCGTCGAAGGGACCGGCGCCGAGACGTCGCGACGGATCGCACCATCAATGCTCCAGCGACGGTCTACGTAGCCGACGCCGGCGGAAATGGCGTGGCTCTCCATGCCCTGATCAAAGCGATAACCGAGGCGGATCGGCACCCGGTCGGCGACGAAATACTCAAAGCCGGCCATGGCGCGAAGTTTGGCACGTCCGAAGGTGCTGAAGTCGACCTGACCGTCGGCCTCCACGTTGAACTTCTCGTCGCCATAGCCGGCGCCGAGGATGAGCTGCGTCGGCGTTAGCGCGTTGTTCGGGATCGAAAGGCTGCGTCCGACGAGGCCGAGGCGGAGCCCCTCCGTCGGGAGGACGGTGATGCCGGCGTCGACGGTGATCGCGTTCCAGATCGGCTTGTCGGCGGCGCCATCGGAAGCGAGGCTCGCGCCGAAGGGGCCGCGGCTGGTCGGTTGACCGACGCGCAGGTAGCGGCCGGTCGCTCCGACGAACACCTTGTCGCCGAGCGGGTAGGCGAGCGCGGCACGGATGTCGGTCGACGTCCGGTTGATGCCCTGTTTGTCAAAGAAATTCCACTGAATGGCGAAGCCACCTGCGAGCTTGTTCGTCGACGAGTCGGCGATGGCGACGCCGGTCGAATAGCGCCGCGCCTCGACGCCGACGGCACCGATCCCCTCGAAGTGGTAGACGCGCGTCGTCGGCAAGTTCGCCGGGTTCACGTAGAGGGACGACGTCGACGCGCCGGTGGCGACCTGCGCCCCGCCCATCGCGACCGACCGCGGGTGCTGCACCTCGCCGGTCTCGTAAATCCCTGCGAGCGGCAACGACGAGGGATCGGCGGCGGCCACCGACGGCGCGAAGCCGACAAGCAGAGCGGCCCCGCCGGAGAGAAGGAGTGCGTAGGCGCGATTCACGGGTCCGGTAGAGCCGAGCCACTCGAAAAAGGGCAACTTTTCGACCGTTTCCAAGAAAAGTACGAAAACCACAAGGTGGGATACTTCGTCTGTATGGAACAGGCATCTTCAGTTTGCCGAAAAAAATTAGGGACTTGCAGAGCCGTTGCAGCCTGCATCGTCCATGATCGGCGATGGATGGTGCGGTCCGATGGACCTTGACACGCGCGCTGCCAGCAAAACGCCTCAGATTAGAAATCGGTGTGCCCTGCAACGAGAAGACAATCGGGCGCGAATTTCACGAGTTGACGCGCATCGTCCATCATCGGTTTCGGCGGTCGCCGCGCAGGAGGGGAGTCTGCAAGGAATAATCTCTTGTAGACTCATACTGTTAACGCACGCGGCCGAATGCCTGTGGACGCATTTCGTCCGCCCCCGCTACGAACATTTCACCGCAGCTTCACCGGAGCCGCGGTCTTGAGAGGGGCGCCGTTCTCGGTGCGCCCACGGTGGCTTGCTGCCACGTATCCACCCTCTGCGCCGCTCTTCGGAGCCGCCCCACCACCCGTAAGGCAGGTTTTTTCCTGGTCTACGGGGCTTTTTGCCTATCGCCTCCCCAGGTTTTCCACAGGCTGTGGAAAACCCGAGGCGACGCTTTGCCTTCGAGAGAATCCCCCCGTCGCATGTTTGAAGCCGCCTCCCCCTTTGCACCGCCGTCGTTCGGGACCTCCGTCACCGGCGACGTCAGCGTGCCTGCGCGTGCCCCCGCCGCCGTTCGGCCGGAAGAGCTCCTGTTTCGCGAGGCTGCGGCCGCGGTTCGGGCCAAGTCCCCGGCCTCCTTTGACCCGTGGTTTTCGGGCGTCCAGTTTGAGGGATTGATTGACGGCGTCCTCGCCCTCCGCGCTCGCGATGAATTTGTCCGTGAATGGGTCGACGCCCACTTCCTCCCGATGCTCGTCGCGCGTCTCCGCGAAGAGACCGGCTGGAGCATGCAGGTTGCATGGATCGTCGGCGGGGCCATCGAGCGCCCCGTCGCCACCGACGACCGCGAGGCCTCGGCACCGATCCGCCCCCGCCCCCTCGCATCGACGCCGCCGACCGGTTTCCCGCCGGCACGCGTGAGCTCATTTCCTCAGGAAATGCGTACGGATGCCGCGCCGCACGCCCAGCGCCCCTCGCAGGCCCCGCCGGCGAGCCTGCCGCCGCTCGCTCCGCCGAACTTGAATGCAAAGTACACGTTCGGGACCTACGTCGTCGGTCCGTCGAACCAGCTTGCCCACGCGGCATCGATCGCCGCTTCGGGCGGTGGGGGGCCCCGTCACAACCCGCTCTTCCTGTGCGGATCGACCGGTCTCGGCAAGACTCATTTGATGCATGCGATCGCCCATCGCATCCGCGAAGAGCGCCCGGACGTACGCATTATCTATGTGTCTGCGGAGTCGTTTATGAACGACTTCGTCGAGTCCCTCAAAGAGGGGAAGACCTCCGAGTTCCGCGCCCGTTACCGGGATCGTTGCGACGTCCTCCTCGTCGACGACGTCCAATTCCTCGCCGGCAAGACGCAGACGCAAGAAGAGTTCTTTCACGTCTTCAATGCGCTCCATGAGCGCGGCAAGACGATCGTCCTCTCAAGCGACAAATACCCGGCCCACCTGGAGCGCATGGAAGAGCGCTTGGTCTCGCGCTTCTCGGCGGGGCTCGTCGCCGACATCCAGGGCCCCGAGCTCGAGACGCGCGTCGCGATCGTCCGGAAAAAGGCGGAAATTGAAGAGGTTGACCTCGCCCCCGAGGTGGTACTTTTTCTCGCCCAGTCGGTCCGGCAGAACGTCCGCGAGCTCGAGGGGACGCTCATCCGCCTCGCCGCAAAATCGAGCTTGCTCGGGATCTCCGTCGATCTCGAATTTGCGAAACGGGAACTCTTCGCGACGGGAAGTGTTGCGCGCACCGAGACGTCCATCGAAGACATCCAGCGCGCCGTTTGCCATCATTTCAAATTGAAGGCCTCCGACTTGACGTCGAAGGATCGCCACAAGAGCATCGCGTTTGCACGGCATGTGGCGATGTACCTCTGCAAGACGCGCCTCAAGTGCTCGCTCCCCGAGCTCGGCCGAGCCTTCGGCGGTCGCGACCACACGACGGTGCTCGCCGCGGTGCGGAAGGTCGATGGTCTCCGTGCCACGAGCAGCGAGCTCCGCGCCCACCTCGACGTCCTCGAGACGCGCCTAGGCGCCTGAGGCGGTCGTCATCCCTGGGGGGTCAGCTCGCGTTGACCATCCAGGAGTTGCCGTACTTGTCGACGAGCATTCCGAAGGTATCTCCCCAGAACTGCTTCGAAAATGGCATCGTGATGGTGCCGCCGACGGCGAGCGCTTCGAAGATCTTCGTGCCGGCCTCGAAGGAGTCGGCGGCGACGGAGAGGGCGACGTTCCCCCCCACCGCCGGCGCTTTTCCGCCCGGCATGCCGTCGGAAGCGAAGAGGATGCCGTCCCCGAAGTGCAGGGAACTGTGGATGATTTTGCCCTTCGCCGCCTCCGGGACCGGCATCGGGCTATCGCCAAAGCGCATCAGCGTGAGCTTCCCGTCGAGGGCGGCTGCGTAGAAGGTCATCGCCTCTTCGCAGACGCCGTGGAAGGTCACGTAGGGCATCAATCGCGTCGTCATCGTTCCTCGCTAGCTGCTTGATTTAAACAAGAATTCGCCAGGTCGTCCCCGTGGGACCGTCCTGGAGCTCGACACTGAGCGCCGCGAGTTCATCACGGATGAGGTCTGACTGGGCGAAATCCTTCGCGGCGCGGGCGGCGAGCCGGGCTTCGATTTTCCCGTCGATGGTCGCCGCTTCGAGCTTCCGCAGGGCGAGGCGGCGCACTTTGGTGCGGGCGAAGTAGTCCTCCGGGCTCGCCTGGAGGAGGCCGAGCGGGGCGACCGCGCCTCGGAGGGCGATGGAGAGCGCGGCGGCGAGCGCCTTGGCCTCCGCGATCCCTTCCGGCTCTTTCTTGAATTGTTTCTGCGCCTTGGTGATGAGCTCGTTCATCCCCTTCGCGATCTCGCCAACGACGGCGAGTGCCTTGGGCGTGTTCAAGTCGTCGTCGAGAGCGACCGCGACATCTTCCGCACCCGATTTCGCAAGCGCTGCAAGCGCTGGAAATGCCTTCGAAACTTTGGCGCCGATCGCCGGCGAGGCCCCCTCGGCGAACGCCTCCGCGCTCACGATCGCCGTGTAGAGGTAGTCGGTCCGTCGCTCCCCTTCGTCGACGCCGGGGAACCAGGTGCGCTCGGCGTGGCCATCGGCCCCCTTGCGGACTTCGCCGGTTTCATCGCGGGTAAAATCGACGTCGAAATTGAGCGGTCCGCGGTAGTGAGCGCCCAAGAGGAAATAGCGGAAGCCTTCGGCGTCGTTGCGGTCGAGGACTTGCGCGATCGTGACGAAGTTGCCGAGGCTCTTCGACATCTTCTCCCCGTCGACGTCCAGGAAGCCGCCATGCATCCAAACGTTCGCAAATTCGGGGCCCCAGGCCGCCTCACTTTGCGCGATTTCGTTCTCGTGATGGGGGAAGATCAAATCCATTCCGCCGCCATGGATATCGAAGTGGGCGCCGAGGATCTTGTGGGCCATCGCGGAGCACTCAATGTGCCAACCGGGCCGCCCTTTCCCCCACGGGCTATCCCAGCCCCAGGCCTCCGAGGAGCCCTTCCAGAGCGCGAAGTCGAGCGGATCCTTTTTGATTTCTCCAGTTTCGACGCGCGCGCCCGCCTGGAGGTCGTCGATCTTTCGCTTCGAGAGCTTCCCGTAATCGGCAAACGAACGGACGTGGAAATACACGTCTTTCCCATTTGCCGTCTCGGCGACGTAGGCGGAACCCTTTTCGATCAACGTCTCGATCAACGCGACGATTTCCGGAATGTGCGTCGACACGCGGGGCTCGTGATCGGGCTTTGCGCACCCGATGGCCGCCAGCTCGCCGTCGCACAATTCTGCCATCCGCGCGGAGAGCGCCAGCGGCTCCTCGCCGAGCTCGGTCGCCCGCTTCAAAATCTTGTCGTCCACGTCGGTTACGTTGCGCACGTAGGAGACCTTCAAACCGCGATTCCGCAGGTGGCGAACGAGGACGTCAAACGTCGTGTTCGTGCGCGCATGCCCCGCGTGGGCGTGATCGTAGGTCGTCAATCCGCAGAGGTAGAGTCGGACTTCGCCTTCCGTTTTCGGCGTGAACAGTTCGAGCTTCTGGGTGCGCGTGTTGTGGAAGCGAAGCGGCATGCGCGACTCTTTATCGTATTCAACGCATTGCGTTCAGGAAGAACAACGCCCCCCGCCAACGACGCGCCGCCCGGACCGGATTTCCGGGTATTGTCGCCGGATGAAGACGGTCGACCTCGACGGGGCTGCCCAGGCGATAGATGCGTTTCTTCGGGCACTTGGCCACGAGCCGACGACCGATCCCGACCTTATGGGGACCGGCCGCCGCGTCGCCCAGGCCTTCGCCGAAGACCTGCTTGCCGGCTACCGGGAAGACCCGCGAGCCCTCCTCGCCCGCGAGGCGATCGCGACGCCGCTCGCGCGACCGACGTTGGTGCAGGTTGCACCGATTGCCATCGTCACCATGTGCCCCCACCATCTGCTCCCCGCAGAAGGTTCCGCTTCGATTGCGTTTTTCGGCAAGCAGCTCGTCGGCGTCGGTGCCATTGTCGCCGCCGCCCGCGCGGCCTCCCGGCGGCTCGTCCTTCAAGAAACCCTCGGCGAGGACCTCGCATCGATGGTGGACGAAACGCTCGCCCCCTCCTGGGTCGCCGTCGCGCTCCGCTTGGGGCATGGCTGCATGCGCCACCGCGGCGAGCGCGCCAGCGAAGCCTCCGTCACCACGATTGCGACGCGCGGTTCGGTCCCTGAAGGCTACCTTGCGCGCCTCCTCTCCGATGGAAAGCTCTGAAATGACGAAGAATACTTCGAAGACTCCCCCCTCGGGAAGTTCGTCCTCGCCCGTTGTCGTTACCGGTGCCGGCCGTGGGATCGGGCGCGCCACCGCCGAGGCGTTTGCCCGCCGCGGCTACAACCTCGTCCTCGTCGGGCGCAACGCCGGTGAACTTGAGGCGGCGTCGGCGAGCTGCGCGAAAGAGGGCGTTTCTGTTCTAGAAATTGACCTCGACATCACCACCCACGGCGCCGCGGAGACGATCGCCACGCGAACGTTGGAGCACTTCGGGCCGCCAGCGGTCGTCGTGAATAATGCCGGTATTGTGCATCGATCTCTCGTCGAAGAGACCGACGACGCCTCCTGGAACGCCGTCCTCGACGTCAACCTCCACGCCCCCTTTCGCCTCTGTCGAGCCTTCCTCCGCGCCAGCAAGAAGGCGGGATTTGGTCGTTTTGTGCAGGTTGCAAGTATCTCGTCGACGCTCGGCACGCCGAGGCTCGCCTCCTATTGCGCGGCGAAGTGGGGCATCGTCGGCTTCACGAAGTCGCTCGCCGAGGAGCTCCGCGGCACCGGCCTTGCCGCCCTCGCCGTGCTCCCCGGAAGCGTCGCGACGCGGATGCTGGAAGGGAGTGGATTCCCCCCGATGATGCAACCTTCCGACGTCGCAAATACAATTGTCTACGCGGGGCTAGACGCCCCACTCGCCATGAACGGAAGCGCCATCGAGGTGTTCGGATGACGATTGTAACTACGCCCGAATTGGACGAAGGCTTTGCCGCCGCCCTCGCCGCGATCCCGATTTTCCCGTTGCCCGGGATGATCCTCTTTCCGGGGACCGGCATCCCGCTTCATATCTTCGAGCCCCGCTACCGGGCACTCCTCGCTCACTGCTTAGCGACGCATCAAGCACTGGTTCTTGCACCCATTTTGGCCGGCCCTGAGGACGCCCACGGGCACCCGCCGATCCCGAAAATTGTGGGCGGTGGCGTGATTGTTCAGTCGGAGACGGAAGCGGACGGGAAGGGGAATATCCTCGTCGTCGGCAAGGGGCGATTGCTCCTCGAAGAACTCCCCTTCGAAGGCTCTTTCCGCCGCGGAAAGGCGATCCTCTTGGAGGACGAAGAATCGAGCGACGAGGAGAGAGGGCGCCGTGAACTCTACACGGCCGTCTCCGGCTTTGTTTCCGATCTCAAACGGAAAAACCCCGATTTTCAAGTCGAATTCCCCGCCGATGCACCCCTCGGGCTCTACACCGACCTCGTCGCCTCCGCGCTTGTGGCGGAGCCACGCGTCCAGCAACAGCTCCTCGAGACGATCTCCGTCGACGAGCGCATCGAGCGCCTTGTCGACGTGCTCGGCGTCCAGCGGCTCGCCCTGCGGGACGCCCCGGCCGGCAACAAAGCGAACTGAAGGGCCGAAAGAGTTCCAATGAAACGGGTAGCTTCCGTGCCGTTTGCTTCGCTGAAGCCCAACAAGCCCTTCCGCGTCGCCTTCCCCCCCTACGACGTGCTCGTCGTCCGGATCCCGCGGGCGGCCGGCTCGCCCAGCGGCGAGGACGAGGTCTTCGCCCTGGAAGACGCCTGCAACCACGCCGGTGCCCCGCTCTCCGAGGGGCCCGTCACGAAAAACTGCGGAATTATCTGCCCGATGCACGGGTACGTCTTCGACCTCCGCACCGGGAAGCTCACCAAGCCCAAAGGGCTCTGCGACGACCAGCGGAAGTTCGAGGCGCGCCGCGAGGGGGACGAGGTCGTCATTTACGACCCCTTCGAGCTCGCGATCGTCCCGGTCTAACGGCTATTTCTTCTTCGATTTCGAAGGCTTCGTGCCTGTCGTAGCTGGAGCCCCTTTGGCGTGGGCGTCCTCAAGGAGCATCTCCGGGCCGAAGGAGAGGGGGAGGAGCGCGGCGAGCGAGGTCGCGATGACCTTCGGCTTCACGCGCTTTTCTTCGGGAACATTGAAAAGCTCAATCGGGAGATCGCGCGCAAACTCGCGGAGCACTTGGCGACAAATCCCACAGGGGGCCCCCGGTTCGTCGCCGCCCGTGGCGATAGCAATCGCGGCAATTTCCCGCTCGCCGGCCGCAACCATTTGCTGAACCGCCCCCCGCTCCGCGCAGGTGGTGGCGCCGTAGGTCGCGTTTTCGACGTTGCATCCGAGGAAGACACGGCCGGTCTTCGTCACCAGCGCAGCGCCGACGCGGTAGTTTGAGTAGGGGGCGTAGGCGCGGGTTCGCGCGTCGGTCGCGAGCTCGCGAAGCGTGGAAAAAAGCTCGTCGCGCTCGGTCACATCGAGGGCGAACACATCGAGATCGTGCACCGGCACGACCGTCTTCGTGGTCTTCCGGGCGGAGGCGGTCGTGGTCGGTTTCTTCGTCATGCGAGCCCTTTTTCGGCGATGGCGCCGATCCAGCCTTCGAGCAACGTGAGCAAATCGCCCCGTTTGAGGCGAGCGATCTCTTCGACTTCGGTGTGATTGAGCTTTTGCGGGAGAATGCCGGCGGCGAGGTTCGTGATGCAGGAAAGAGCGGCGACGCGAACGTGCATATGACGTAGCGCGATCACCTCCTGCACGGTGCTCATGCCGACGGCCGCTGCGCCGAGGGTGCGTAGCATCCGGATCTCGGCGGGGGTCTCGTAGCTCGGTCCGGAGAGGCCGGCGTAGACCCCCTCCCGCAAGGAAATTCCCTTGCTTGCGGCGACATCCTTGAGGAGTGCACGCAATTCGGGATCGTAGGCGTCGCTCATGTCCGGGAACCGGGGGCCGAGCCCTTCCGCGTTCGGACCGGTGAGGACGTTGAGGCCGGTGAGGTTCAAATGATCGGTGATCACCATGAGATCGCCGGGGGACCAGGCGGGATCGAGGCCGCCGGCGGCGTTCGTCACGAGGATCGCCTGTGCGCCGAGCTTCGCCATCGTGCGCACGCCGTGGACGACTTCCCAGGGGGCGTGCCCTTCGTAGCCGTGGACGCGCCCCTGCATGCAGACGACCTCAATGCCGGTCGCCGTCGTGCCGAAACAGAGGTTCCCCGCATGGCCGACGACCGCCGATGACGGGAGGTGGGGGAGCTCGCCGTAGGGGAGTTTTTCCAAGGATCCGAGCGTGTCGGCGAAGCCGCCGAGGCCGGAACCGAGGACCAGGCCGATCCGCGCGGTGCGGCTGGTGCGGGCGCGGACGGCGGCGACGGTGGCATCGACGCGGGCGGCGAGATCGGCGGGCGAGACGGGCGAGACGGGCGACTCGTGGAGCGACATAGGCAAACGACCTTACCGAGCGCTGCCGAAAAATGGGGAAGAAGGAACCGCCGCAGCGCGTCGAAATTCCATTACCTTCACGGGGAAATGTTCCTTTGGGTCGCCTCGCTGGTCGGCACGCTCGTCGCGGTCACGACCTTCTTGCTCCTCGAGCGCAAAGGGCGTGGCGCCTGGAAAATCGCGGGGGCAGAAGCGGCACCGCTCGGCGTGCGAAGTACGGCGCTCAGCGCGCTTTTTCTCGGACAAGTGGCGCTGCTTGTCGTGGTGTTTCCGCTCGTCGCCCGCGACGCAGCCGGGGCCCGCATCCCTCTCGACGCTCGTACCCTGCTCTTCGTCGTCGGTGAGCTCGTCGTCTCCCTGCTCCTCTGGCTTGCCGGCGCCCAGCTCCTCCTTCGGAGCCCGAGCGTCCTGCTCTTCGGGCGGATCGCCACCGGCCTGTCGCTCGCCGTCCACGGCGCGATCTTCGGCATCGGCGCCTTCGAGATCGGCAACATCCCGGCTGGCGAATTGCGTCCGCTCGCCGCCCTGTTTGTCCTCGGATTTCCTGCTCTTTTTGGGATGCAGGCCGTCGCTCTCGGAGTCGTCGTCGACGGGCTGTTCGAGGCGCCCGTGTCCGAGAATACCGTCGGGGACGCCGCCGACGACCGCTAGGCCTTTGCGGCGAACTTCGCGCGAAGGGCCGCTTCGACGACCGGCGGCG
>JAAFHJ010000340.1 GCA_013298325.1 Myxococcales bacterium
TCGCGCGCTGGGTGGCGACCGCCTCTTCGTAGACGCCGATCGTGAGGGCGCGGATCCGGCGATCGTCGTCGCTCGCGCCGTCGTGCTCGGAGTCGACGTGGACAAGCAGGCGCGTGAGGGCCCCCTCGAAGGCGTCGATGCCGGCGCCGATCGGCCCCTCGGCGGCGCGCTCGGCGAGGATGCCGAGGCGCTTCCCGTAGGCGTCGACGATCGCTGCGAGCCGCGCCACGACCGCCTCCAAATGGAGGGTCGCCAACGCGGTTTTTGCCGCCTGCAGATCGAGGGAATGGAGCACGCGGGTCATCGCATCAAACTGGAGACGGGCCGGGAGCCGCACCAAGGTCCGCGCGTGGGGATCGAGGGCCGTCACGAGCGTCGTCACCGCCGCAAAGCGGGCAGCCCCTTCCGGATCATTGGCGACAAGCTCCCCTTCAAAGATCGCATGGAGAGAGTCAACAAGGTCAAAAAGCCCGGAAAAGGCGCGATCGGCTTCGCGGTCGAGGGGGCGAAAATCGCCGTCCCCGTTCGTCGCGAGTAGCGTTTGAGCGGCGTCGGTCGTCGCCGCCCAGGCGATCGCCGATTTCGTCCCGAGGGGGCGGTTCTCCGCCTGGAGGGTCTTCGCGCTGGTGAGGAATTGGGCTGCGAGATTGCGGCAAGCAGCCACCGGGAGTTTGCGAGGAAGCGTCATGCGCGAAGGCTCGCCAAGAGGGGCGGGGACCGTCAAGCGGGAAAGTGGCGCCCCTGGAAGAAGGAGGTCGCCCGGCGGCCGCTGCCCCGAGATGTGCTAAAATTCTCGGGATGTCCAAACTGCCTTCGAAAAACGATGTTGCAAAGCTCCTCGCCGGGGCCCACCAAGAGGTCGAACCGGCCATCAAACAGATCTTTCGGATCCTCAGCGAGCAGGAGGACAAGGTCGAGGAGCCGCTAAAGCTGCTTGAGGTCAATCCGGAGACCTCCCCTTCAGGAATCGTCCCGATCATGTTCGCACCCGAACCCCCGAACGTGCCGTACGCGTCGGTCATCGTTGAGGTGACGGAGAACGAGTATGCAAGCATCGAGGAGGGGACGTTGAAGCTCCCCCACGGGTGGACCTTGGGGGACGAACTGTGCGCGGCGGCGCGATGAAGAAGACGCGCGCCCGTGCGTTCATCGAACAGGCCAAGTCGGATCTTGCAGCGTACCGGCTTCTGAACGCTTCGACCCTCCCGACGTGTCACCGGCTCCACTACCTGCAAATGTGGCTGGAAAAGCTCTGCAAAGCGCACCTTTGGAGCCCGAACGGGAGCGCCGACGAGCTTCGCATGACGCACAACGTCGTTGCCAAGATACTTCCGCAGCTCATCAACCAGTACTGGCGGCGCATCGGCTTCGCGGATAGGCCGGATTTGACACCGATTCGCGAGCTTTGCCGCGAGGTCGACCTGCTCCACCCCCAGGTCGACGCCGGCGGTAGCCGGCCGGAGAACGTCGAGTACCCCTGGCTCGACAACGGAGGGGATGCGAATGCGCCCACCGACTGGAGTTTTCCGCTGGCGGCGCGCCTTCATCAGCCAGCGGGCCGCCTGTTGCTCAAGGCGGCCACGGTGTTGACGGATACTCCGCTGCTTCTGCCCGTTGAGTAGCCCCCTCCGGCGCCGCGCGAAACCGTCGCGCAAGGATTGCACCGTCCGGCGGTGATCCCCCTTTCCAACGGGGGGCGCGCGCCTTACCGTCCGCCGCCTCACCCAGCCCCGATCCCCGCGCGCTTTGCCGGGGTTTCTCAGGAGATGTTTCCATGGCCTTCGAACTGCCCGCGCTCCCCTACGAAAAGACCGCCCTCGCGCCCCACATCTCGGCGGAGACGCTCGAAATCCATCACGGAAAGCACCACAACGCCTACGTGGTGAACCTCAACAAACTCCTCGACGGCAAGCCGGAAGCGGCCAAGTCCCTCGAAGAGGTGATCCTCGGCGCCGAAGGTCCCGTCTTCAACAACGCTGCCCAGGTCTGGAACCACACCTTCTACTGGAACAGCATGAAGCCGAACGGCGGCGGCAAGCCGACCGGTGAGCTCCTCGCCGCTATCGAGCGCGATTTCGGCTCCTTTGAGAAGTTCCGCGAAGAGTTCGTCGCCGCCGCCACGACCCAGTTCGGCTCCGGCTGGGCCTGGCTCGTCCTTGAGAACGGCAAGCTCAAGGTCACCAAGACCGGCAACGCCGACCTCCCGATGAAGCACGGCCAGAAGGCGATCCTCACGATCGACGTCTGGGAGCACGCCTACTACGTCGACTTCCGGAACCTCCGCCCCAAGTACATCGAGACCTTCCTCGATAGCCTCGCCAACTGGGATTTCGCCGCCGCGAACTTCGCCGCCGGCTGATTCTCGACCGCCCCAAAGAGGGGAGCACTCTCGAACTGGTGGGTTCTACGCTTGCGCAAGCAAGAGCACGTAGACCCGCCAGTTTTCGTTTCGGTCGCCGAAGTCCTTCGCGATAACGTCGGCGCGATGAAGAACGCGTTCCCTGTTTCTGCCTGTGCCGGTCTCGTCGCTGCTGCCCTCTCGCTCGCCCTCACGGAGTCGGTCGCCGCCGCGCAGACCGCCCCCGCCGCTCCACCGCCGTCCCCGACCGGCGCCTCTTGGGGGACGGGACCCTCCTGGGGGAACGCGCCGTCCCCGCAAGCGTCCGGTGGCGTCACCGCGGCGACGACCGCCCCGGCACCGGCCCCGCCGCCTGCTGCGCCGCCGATCGCCCTCCCGCCCGGCTCCCGCCTCGTGCCGACCGGCGACGGCGGGTTCGTCGTGCAGGGGCCGGCCCCCGTCGCAACGACGGTCGCGCCGACGGTGACCTCCACCGCCCCGGCGACCACCTACCAGCGCCTGCCGCGGAAGGTCTGGTACGGCTGGCAGACGCTCGTCGTCGACGGCGCCGGGCTCCTCGTCGCCGCCCTCGCCGCGTCGAACGAATCGGACGGAATGGCCGGCGTCGCCTCGCTGAACTACGCCGTCGGCGCGCCGATCGTCCACGCCGCCCACGGCGAAGGGATCCGCGCACTTGCGAGCGTCGGCCTCCGCACCGCGCTCCCCGGCGCCATCGGCCTGCTCGCCTACGGTCTCAACGACGGAAACGGCAGCTCCCAAGACTCGGCCGTGGTGGGCGGGATCGTGCTCGGCGCGATCGGGGCGATCGCCCTCGATGCCGGCGTCCTCGCCTACGAAGAGCACTGCGGCTGCGAGCGCGACGCCAAAGTGACGAAGAAGAACGTCGCCAAGACCTTCACGATCACCCCGTCGGTCGCACCGCGGGCCGGCGGCGCCACGCTCGGCGTTGTTGGAAACTTCTGAATAGGTCGCCGGGGCGCCTCGTCGGAGGGAATCGCGGTTTATCCTCCGGCGCAGGCAGCCGAACCGCTGTGAACAGAACCTGACGGTCGCGTCGATTTCGTAAAGAAGTCCGTACCGAGGGTCGTTGGCCGCGGAGCTGTAGTGGACCGGGAGTCTGTGCTCGCCGATTCCGCCGCAACCGGCGGTTGCAAACTGTGGCACGCTTGCGCGGCCGACCCGGCCCTGACCTGTAGAGGATTGCCCCATGAACGCTCGCCCGCTCTCTCGTGCATCCCGGCGGACCTTCGCCGCCGCCCTAGCCGCGGCCGCCGTGGGGGTCGTTCCGGCCCTCGCCTACGGGCAGACGGCCGTCATCCCCTCGGGCACCGACGGGTCCGACGTTCCGCCGCCGCAGCAAGTGCTTCCGCCGCCGCAAACGGCCCCCCAGGCGCCGGTCGCGCTCCCGCCCGGGACGCGGATCGTCACCAGCGGCGACACCACGTTTGTGATCCTCCCCGATAGCGCCCCGGCCGCTCCGCCAGCCGCTCCGGTAGCCCCGCCGCCGGCACCGCGGCCGGTTCCGGTCGCCGTCACCAGCCACAACGGCGCCTGGTACGGCTGGCAGACGCTCCTCGCCGATGGCGCCGGCATCCTCATCACCGCGACCGCCGAGACGCCTGCCGGCTTCGTCGCCGGCTCTTTCATCGCGCCGCCGATCATCCACCTCGCCCACGGTCGGCCGCTCGCCGCCCTCGAAAGCGGCAGCCTCCGCCTCGGCCTTCCGCTCGCTGGCGGGCTCGTCGGTGCCGGCATCATGGCGAATTCCAACGAGGAATACGCAGTGCTCAGCGGCGTCGCCATCGGCGCCACGCTCGGCTACCTCACCGCGGTCGTCGTCGATGCCGCCGTCCTCTCCTACGAAAAGCCGACCGGCCCCGGCCCGGCAGTTGTAGGAAAACGACCACACTCGCCCAGTGTGATCCTTCAGCCTACCTTTCAAGCACGCAAAAGTGGGGGGGAAATCGGTGTCGTCGGCGCATTTTGAGGCGGACAGGAGACGAAATCGTCCCGTAATCTTCGTGTGTGCCCCGCCGCGTCTTCGCATTTCTCTCCACGGCCGCGCTCCTCGCGGTGACGGGAAATGCCTTTGCGGATGAGCCGGCCCCGGCGCCGCCGCTGAAGGAACCGACCGAAATTACGGCAGAAAAGACGCCGACCTCCCCCGTGCAACCGGCGGCGAGTTCGGCGTTTTCCGTAGCGCCGCGCTTCCACAACACAGCTTTCCCTGTCCGCCCGCTGTCAAGTGTGGCGCCGGCCTCACAGGGGCCCGCCACCCCTGTGGTTGCAGGAGCCCACGTTGCCGCGGGCCACGTTGCCGCGGGCCAGGCATCCGATTCGCGCCCCAAAATGGCTCCGTTTGTTGTGAAGCGTTGGTACGGCTGGCAGCCGCTCGTGGCCGATGGCGCAGCGTTTACGGCGGCGAGCGCCTTCCGTTCGCCGGGGATCCTCTTCGTCGGCTACGCGGTCGGCGCACCGACGATTCACCTCCTTCACGGCCAGCCGGTACGCGCCGTAAAAAGCCTCGGGATCCGCCTCGCGATCCCGGCGGCGGCGGCCCTTGTTGGCTGCGCGGCGTCCGATGCGATGCTCCGCGACAAGCTCGCCCACCCCTGCGTCGAAGGGGCCTCCTTCGGCCTCCTGGCCGGTATGGCGACGGCGATCGCCATCGATGCGTCGACGCTCTCCTTCGATCCTTCCCGCGCCAAGGACGTCGCCGTGAACAAGCGCACGACGACCGCGCTCCTCCCCGGCGTCGCGTTTGTGTCGGGCGGCGCCCGTGTTGAGGTCCGGGGGACCTTCTAAGCCGTCGCGCGTGCATGGGAACGCTTCTCCGTCGCTGCATTTGCTGGTAGTCGCGGCACAGTGACGCCGGACCTCCTCGACAAGCGCTTTGTCTTCGTCACCGGCAAAGGTGGTGTCGGCAAGACGACGCTGACCGTCGCCCTCGCCCGCCGGGCCGCCGCCGAGGGGAAGCGGGTCCTCGTCTGCATCTGCAACGCGAAAGACCGGATGAGCCCCCTCTTCGGCTGCGCGCCGCTCGGGCCAGAGATTTCCCAGGTCGGCGAGAACATTTGGGGCGTCAACATGGCCCCCGAACTCGCCCTCGAAGAGTACGGGATGCTCGCCCTCAAATCGCGGGCCGCCTACAAGCTCCTCTTCGACAATTCGCTGGTGCGGACGTTCTTCCGCGCCGTCCCCGGCCTCCACGAGTGGGCGATGCTCGGCAAAGCCTGGTGGCACACCACCGAGACGCGCGCCGATGGCTCCTTTGCGTACGATCTCGTGATCTTGGACGCGCCGGCCACCGGTCACGGGCTCGATATGCTCCGCGTGCCGAAGGTGATCGTCGACGTCGTCCCGCCGGGGATCCTCCGCCGTGACGCCGA
>JAAFHJ010000344.1 GCA_013298325.1 Myxococcales bacterium
GCTTCGAGGCGACGTCAAAGACGCTCGCGCTCCTCGGCATTCGACCGACCTACCGCCACGCGGCGAACTCGGCGGCCCTCCTTCGCGAGATGGCTCGCTACGATGCCGTCCGTCCGGGGATCGCGCTCTTCGGCGTCGCGCCGACCATCGATGGCGTCTCGATGGCGGCCGGAAGCGGCCGTGACGCCGACCTTGTGCCGAGCCTGCGGGTACGCAGCGAAATTATCGCGCTTCGAGACGTGCCGGCGGGTGAACCCGTTGGTTATTCAGGACTTTTCCGCACGTCGCGCCCTTCTCGTATTGCCACCGTCGCGATGGGGTACGCCGACGGACTCGCCCGCGCGCTCACCAATCGGGGCGCCTTCCTCGTCGGCGGGAAGCGCGCGCCGGTCGCGGGCGCGGTGAGCATGGACATGACGATGATCGACGTGACCGACCACCCGGGGACCGCCCTCGGCGATGAGGTCGTCATCCTCGGTCGCCAGGAGGGCCCCTTCGGGCGTGACGAGATCACCCTCGATGAGCTCGCCGCCCACGCCGGCACCATCTCCTGGGAGGTGCTGACCCACCTCTCCCGCCGCGTCCCCCGGTTTTACCGGGAGGCGTGAGCCCGGAACCGTCGGTATAGTTACTCGTATCAATTGTCAGGTGGTTGACAATTGACCGGTGCAACGTAGCCTTCCGCGAGAACATCGGAGGCGTATGTCGATCGGTCGCATTCTCGTTTTTCTGCTCGTGATGGGGGGCCTCGGCTACGGCCTCCACGCCTTCCTCATCGCCCGTCTCGTGCGGGATCCCGCCCTGGAAGGGGGGCCGAAAACCGTAGTGACCGTGGCCATTTGGGGCCTCTTCGGGCTGCTCTTCGCCGGCATGTTCCTTTCGCGGGCACCGCGGTCGATCGCGCAGCCGTTTGCCTGGATCGCGTTCACCTGGATGGGCTTCGCCTTCCTGCTTTTCGTCGCGCTGCTTGGCGGCGACCTCGTGCGGGGGCTCGTTGCGCTCGCCGCGAAGGCGGGAATCGGCGCGCCGATCGACCCGGCGCGCCGTCAGTTCGTCGCCCGCGCCATCGCGGCATTTGCCGGGGTTGCGGCTGGCGGCGTCGGACTGCGCGGCATCGTGGCTGCCCGCGCTCGCGTCGAGGTCAAGCCGGTGCAGGTCGCCCTGAAGGGGCTCGCACCCGCGGGGCATGGTTACCGAATTCTGCAGCTTTCCGACGTTCACATCGGTCCGACGATCGGCCACGACTGGCTCGCGGAAGTCGTCGCAACGGTCAACGCGGAGAGGCCCAATCTCATCGTGATCACCGGAGATCTTGTCGATGGATCTGTCGCCGATCTTGCCGCGCATGTTGCGCCACTCAAAGACCTTTCAGCGACCGACGGGGTCTACTTTGTAACCGGAAATCACGAGTACTATTCCGGTGCCGATGCGTGGCTTGCCCACCTGGAAACGCTCAACGTCAAGCCGTTGCGGAATACACGCGTTGCGCTTGAACACTTCGATCTTGCCGGCGTCGACGACGCCATGGCAGCCGGCGACGGGCACGGCGCCGACTACGAGCGCGCCCTCGGCGGGCGAACGGCGGAGCGGCCGCTGGTGCTCCTCGCTCACCAACCGAAGCAAATCGCGCATGCAGCCAAATATGGAATTGATTTGCAGATTTCTGGCCACACCCACGGCGGCCAGATCTCGCCCTTTCAGTTCCTTGTGCCGCTCCAGCAGCCCTACGTGGCCGGCCTCTATCGCCACGACGGTCGTGCCCAGATCTACGTGAGCCGCGGAACCGGCTACTGGGGGCCGCCGATGCGCGTCGGCGCCCCCGCCGAAATTACCCGAATTGAACTCGTGGGCGAAGTCGCCTAGAGCGTCGACTCGTGCCCTCCACGTACGACGGTACGGGAATTCAGTAAGCCCCGGTGCCGCCGCAGGTGCCGGCGCAACGGCCGCCCTTGCAGACGCCGTTGCATTCGCCGTCGCTGGTGCACGATTGACCGGTCGTCTTCAGGCTGACGCAGCGGCTGTTCGACCCATTGAGTGAGCAGCCCGTTCCCGGTTTGCAGCCTTGGCCGGAGACGCAGAGGTCGCCGACATTTCCGCCGGAGTCGCTGCAGCTCTTGTACTGGTTGCAGACGGAGCCGAAGGGGCAGTCGTACTGGGACGTGCAGGAGGAGCCGTTGCCCGGCGGCATGCGGCAGAATTTGTCGTCGCAGACGTAGCCATCGGCGCAATCGTCGTCGAGGGAGCAGGAGATGCCACGCGGTTGGCAGGTGTACTTGCCCGCCGTCCCCTGGCAAGAGAGGCCGAATTCGCAGCTTGCGCTGTATTCGCAGGCGGAATCCTTGCCGCGGTGCCCCTGGAAGAGGGCGCGGAAGGCGTCCTGGCGCTTGCCTGCGCGCGCATTCGAGCTGCGAAGGGCTTCGCCGAGGTGGCTCCCGTTGCAGGCCGACGGGACCTCGGGGATACGGTTGAAGACTTCGTCGAGGCTCGCCTGCGCGTAGGCGCCCGCGTAGACCGTGCCGCTGTCGGCCATGAACGACTTCAGTGCCGACACGCAGGTTTCGACCGTCAAGTATTTCTTGTCGCAGTAGCTGTTGGCGTAGGGCGAGCCTGCGTCGCAGCAGCGGTCGAAGTAGCCGCACCAGGCCCCTTCACGCGCCACGCGTGCTCCGCAGTAGTCCTCAAGCGCCATCGGCTCCGACTTCGTGTAGCCAGGGACGTCGACGGGGCCGACCTCCTCGCTCGACGAGCAGCCTGTGGTGGCACCCACAAAAAGGGGAAGCATGGCGAGGACGGGAACAGCGAATGCGCGGAATTTCATGGCGCCGCCGTAACCGAGGACTCTCCGTGAGCGTGTGGGGCAAAATTCCCCAATTCGCGATTTGCCCGTCGAGGTGGCACCGGTTCCAAGCTAGGTTCCGCCGCCGTGAGCGAAGCTGCTGCCGATTCCAAGCCCGCCGCCGGATTCGCGGCGCTTGGCGAATGGTTGCTCGATGCGCCGCTGTCGTTCCTGGACGATCTCGGAGGCACCGTCACCCTCGCATGGCAGGCGATCACCTGGCTCGTGCGCCCGCCGTTTCGGTTCGCGCCGTTCTTGCAAGCCTTCGATTTTATTGGCGCAGGGTCCAGCTTCATCGTGGCGCTCGTCGGTCTCTTCACCGGCATGGCCTTTACGGTGAGCGTCATCGTCGGCTTCCGTCAGTTTTCTGCGGAAGGGATGGTCGGCGGCGTCGTCGCGTTGGCCCTTTGCCGGGAACTCGCCCCGGTGCTCGCTGCGGTTGTCGTCACGGCGCGCGCCGGCTCCACCATGGCGAGCGAACTCGGGAACATGCGCGTTACCGAGCAGATTGACGCCATCACGACGATGGGGATGAGCCCCGTTCAATACCTGGTCGTCCCGCGTATCGTCGCGACGACGGTCATGCTCCCGCTCCTCGCATTTTTCTTTGGGCTCGCCGGCATGGGGGGCGCTTACGCGGTCGCTGTCGGCACCCAAAACATCGACCCGGGGCTCTTCTGGGACAAAGTCGGCGCGTTTGTTCGGTTCGCCGACGTCGCGATGACCCTCGAAAAAGCGACCGTCTTTGGGTTCATTGTTTCGATCATCTGCTGCAAGAAGGGCTTTCACGCGAGTGGCGGTGCCCGCGGCGTTGGCGAGGCGACCGCGCAGGCGGTTGTTGCTAGCATCGTTGCTATTTTCGCCGCCGACTACATCGTGACCTTGCTCCTCACCGACCTCTGAAGGGGCGGAGCCGATCAGCGAAAGACGATCGCGAGAACCGCCTGCTCTTTCTCCGGATTTCCGCCGGACAATGCCGCAATCGTCCCTTCGGCGCTTGCTGCGTAGCCAGCCGCATTCAGGTCACGCACGATGTCGTCGACGGAGCGCTTCGTGAGCGGTGCGACCCGTTCGAGCGGCGCTTGCGACACCGCCTTCGAGGCGACATTGGCCCGGAATTTCCCCGCGTCCTTTCCGCGAAATACCGACGTCCCGCCGATCAGAAGCACAAAGGATCCTGCGAGGATTGCGCCCTTCTTGGAGAAGAAGTGGTTCTTAAAAGCGCCCACGTTGGCGATGGCATGAAGCGCGATCGTTAGAATGAAGCCGAAGCCGATCCACTCATGAATCCCCTTTTGAAGAGGGGCGGCGATCTTGAAGAACATCAAGAGACCGGTCGCTGCCGAAAGCGAAAAGAGGGCAAGAGCAGCCGGCGTGGCCCATGAGCGCGAGATGTTCATGGGGGCTGTCTAGCGCAGTGCGTCGCCGCTCGCGCTGAGGCAAAATTGCGACGTTTGGTAAAGTTCGCTAAATCGGCCCGTCTTCGAGGGGAGTGACCGCTCGGCGCTCGGCACGCGCCACGAACTCGGGCCAGTCATTCGTGGGAACGGCAGGCACGAAGATCGTCTCTTCGTCGAGAAACTCGACATTTTCAATCAGCTGAGGGAGCTCCTTGAAGGGGAGGAAGAAGGTGCCCCCCTCTTTCGAATGGTCCGTCGCGCGGACGACGGCGACGTAGGGGAGGGGGCTCATCAGGTAGGGGAGGGCGGCGCCGAACGCGGCAAACGCGACCTCTTTGTCGCCGTTGGTCGTCGCAACAATCGTCTTTGAGGCGTGGACGTCGCTCACGACATCGAGCCATTGTTGCCGGCGAAAAACCTGAAAGAAAATGTCGGCGTCGTCGATGGCGCCAAGGACCTTCGGCCCCGCAAAGAAGGGGCGCTGGGGGCCGGCGATCTTCATCGTCTTCCCGTCTTCGGCGACCATCGTGCGCAGCAAGCGGAAGTCGCGTCCCCCTTGCGCGAGGCACTCCTCTTCGGACCAGTCGCTTTGGAGGGCGTCCGGCGGGCGCGGGAGGTCGTTTTCCTCGGTAGAAACGGTCGTTTTGAAGCGCCGCGCACACTCGGCCGCCGCCCATACCGAGATCGCATAGTCCTGGGGGGACGCGCAGAACATCACCCGGAACTGGAGGTCGCCCCCCGCTGTGTAGGCGATCTCCAGATTGCGTGTGCTCACTGTCGGCAGGAAGCCGTGAATCGCCTCGTAGGTGTCTTCAAGGGGCCCGGAGATCTCTTCCGATTCTTGGAGGGTATATTCGGGAAAGTCCTCACGAAGCATCGCGAGAATATCGCGGAAGGGGATCCGGAAACCGGGCGACTTCACGTAGAACGAGTAGCTCATGGCGCCCTCTCGGCTACCACAGCCGGCTCCTGGAAACCGCCGCGACGGTAGGTGATGACGAGGGTGTCTCGATGGCCTTCCACGTCGCGCGGGAGCGCCGGTTGGATCGGGGTGCTCTCGTGAATCACGCGCGCGTCGTCGAGGAGGACGGCGGTCCATGGGGTCGTCAGCGTAAATCGCACCCCGGGTGCGCACAGCTTTCCGGGACTGTCGGCGGCAAAGATCCGCGTTTCACCGCCTACGATACCCTCGCGGGAAATAAGAATCACCGCCACGAAATCGACGCCGTCGCGATGGGCCCCCTCGGGGGTCGGTCGGCCGACGCCGCCCGCCGTCGTGATCCGGAAGGGGTGCACCTCGACGAAGAGGTCTGAGCGCCCCCCGGTCGCCTTCCGGTGGACCTCCCCGAGTGCCTCCACGAGGCAGCGAAAGGCAGAATCTTCTGAAAGATCAGGATCAAGTGGCTCGAAAGGGCGGAGCATACCGCCGTGGAGCGCGTTGTAGGTCGTCGGCTGCCA
>JAAFHJ010000341.1 GCA_013298325.1 Myxococcales bacterium
ACGGCGGTCGAAGGGCAGAGCCCGGACATCGCCCAAGGCGTGACCGAAGGCGAAGGCCTCTTCAAGGAGCAGGGCGCCGGCGACCAGGGGCTCATGTTCGGCTACGCCTGCAACGAAACGCCCGACCTCATGCCGGCGCCGATCGACTACGCGCACAAGCTCGCGCGCCAGCTCTCGGCGGTCCGCCACTCGGGCAAGCTCAAGTACCTCCGCCCCGACGGGAAGACGCAAGTCACCCTCGAGTACGAAAACGGCAAGCCCTTGCGCATCGACGCCGTCGTCGTCAGCTCCCAGCATGCGGAGAGCGTCAAGCACAAGCAGCTCGTCGAAGAGATCCGCGTCAACGTCATCGACAAGGTCCTCCCGAAGCACCTCGTCGATAAGAACACGAAATACTACATCAATCCGACCGGGCGCTTCGTCGTCGGCGGGCCGATGGGTGACGCCGGCCTCACCGGCCGCAAGATCATCGTCGACACCTACGGCGGCATGGGTCGCCACGGCGGCGGCGCGTTCTCCGGCAAGGACCCGACGAAGGTCGACCGCAGCGCCTGCTACTACGCCCGCTACGTCGCCAAGAACATCGTCGCCGCCGGCCTCGCCGATCGCTGCGAAGTTCAGGTCGCCTACGCGATCGGCGTTGCAAAGCCGGTCGGTGTCTACGTGAACACCTTCGGAACGGCGAAGATCGACGAAGAGAAGATCGCGAAATACGTCTCCGAGCAGTTCGATTTCCGCCCGAAGGCGCTCATCGAAGAGCTCGAGCTCCTCCGCCCGCTCTACAAGGCGACGGCGGCCTACGGCCACTTCGGCCGCAAGGAGTTCCCCTGGGAAAAGACGACCCGCGCCGCCAAGATGGCCGACGATCTGCTCGGCACCAAGGTCAAGGGGACGAAGGTCGAAGCGCCCGCGGCGAAGGCCGAAAAGGCCGAAAAGAAGCCGGCAAAGAAAGTCGCAAAGAAGAAGTGAGCCCAGAGCGCATCTTGCGCTTTTGAGTACACGACAACGAAAACGCCTCCGAGGGTCCTCGGGGGCGTTCTTCTTTTGGGACTTCGAGTCAGTAGTTAGCGACCAAGAAGAGCGCGAACGCGTGATTCAAGGTCCACGTCGGCTCACGAACGAGCGCCTGCAACAGGTAGCCCCCCTCGAGGCGCCAGTGCTTGCCGACGTCCCCTGTTGCACCGACGAAGACGCGGTTTTGATCAAAAAATTTCGGCTGATAGGTCGTCTTCGACGGGGCGACGAAGAACTCGTCCCAGACGAGCAACCCGGCGCCGCGCTCGGCAAAGGGGCGCACGAGGGCGCGGGCGAGGAGGCGTCCACGAAAGCCGGGATCGTCGTCGCGGAAACGGACTTCGCCACGCGCGCGGAAGACGACGGAGACGCGGCCATCCTCGAAGGTCGGCGTCCACAGCGCCTGGGCGACGGCACGCTGCTCGCTGGAAGCTTCAAAGGGGGACGGAGCGATATATGCGTAGCCGGCACCGAGTTGGGTCGTCGGCGTTGGCCGCCAGGCGACGATCGGGCGGATCAGAAAGGTGTGGGATACACCATCCTCGCGAAAGCGGCTCTGCACGTCGACGTCGAAACGCACCTTCGGCGTCTGGGCACCGACGAACACCCCCGTCCACAGCTGGACCGAATCGGGTGCGGGGGCAGCGGCGGCGGCGGCGGCGGAATAGAGAGCGAGAGGGGCCGCGAGGACAAGCGCGGCACGCCAGCGAGCGTTCATGGCTGGCGCCTACCGCAAGAGCGCCTCGCCGATCGAGAGAAAGCGGAATTCTTCAGGGGGCGACGGCCGGCTTCGGCGCGAACTGCTCCCACGCGGCGAGGACCTCGGCGGCATACATCAGCGCCGGGCCGCCCCCCATGTAGACGGCAACTGCAAGCATTTCCTCGACTTCTTTTCGGGTCGCGCCGAGGCGATGGAGCGCCTTGACGTGAAATCCGACGCAACCCGAGCAGTGCTGCGTGACACCGATCGCGAGGGCGATGAGTTCCTTGTATTTTGCAGGTACCTCCCCCTCAGCGAGGGCCGCCTTGGCGAGCTGACCGAAGGCGGTCATCGCCTCCGGTTGCGCCTTCCGAAAGGGGGCGAGGTTGCTGTTGATCGAAGCGACGAGCGTTTCATGGTCGAAGGAACTCATGAAACGCTCCCCTGCGAGCGGTGTGCCGACCGGCGTGCAGTGAGCGCTGCAAATGCGGCGCGCACGCGCACCGAGCGCGCGATGAAACGAGTGAAAACCTTTGGCAGATGTCGCGGTCGGCGCCAACGGTGCATCGCCGGGAACACCGACCTGAAACGCATCGCAACCGAGTGAAACGTGCGGCGACTTTGCGCTTCATGGGGCGTTTCACGACGTTCCGTAGTCAGCCGTTCGCAAGCACCGTGAGTGCGTGGTCGTAGGCCTCAAAGCCAAAGTCGAGCTCGGCCTCCGTGACAACAAGCGGCGGCGCGAACATCACGCAGTTGAAGCGGCCGAAGGTGTAGACGCCGCGCTCCCGGAGGGCACCAAAGAAGGCCTTCATCGGGGCGGCGCTCTTGGCGTCGGCCCACGGAACAAAGGGCTCCTTCGTGGCGCGGTCCTTCACGAGTTCCAGCGCAAAAAATGCCCCCATTCCGCGAACTTCGCCGATGATCTCGTGCTTTGCGGCGAGCGCCTCGAGGCCCGCGCGAATCTTCGGTTCAAGGACGTCCCGGGCCCGCGCGAAGATCCCGCCCGCTTCGTAGGCCTCAAGCGTGGCGACGCCGGCGGCAACGGCGAGCGGGTGCCCCGAGTAGGTATGGCCGTTTGGGAGCGGCCGGTCGTCGAAGGTTTTCGCGAGCGATTCCCGGATCATGACGCCACCAAGCGGCACGTACGCGGAGGTGACCCCCTTCGCAAAAACGATGAGGTCGGGGACGACGCCATGGCGCTCGCCAGCGAAGGCGGCGCCGGTGCGCCCGAAGCCGGTCATCACTTCGTCGAACACGAGCAGGATGCCGTATTTTGTGCAGAGTGCACGCAAACCCTCCAGGTAGCCGGCCGGATAGACGACGACGCCGTTGGATCCGACGATCGGCTCGATGAGCAACGCCCCGATTCGATTGGGACTTTCGTGCATCACGATGCGCTCGAGCTGGGCAAGCGCGCGCTCGCACTCCTCTTCCGGGGTCGTCGCGAAGAAGGGGCTCCGATAGGGGTACGGCGCGAAGAAGCGGATGACGCCGGCACCGCCGTGCGCCTCGCCGGTCCAGCGGCGGTCTTCGCCGGTGAGCTCGATGCTCTGGCCGCTGGCGCCGTGGTAGCTCCGGTAGGCGGTAAGGATCTTCGAGCGGCCGGTGAGGGCGCGCACGATGCGGACCATGTCGTCGTTCGACTCGGCGCCGCCGGTGGTGAAGAAGACGCGAGCCCCTTCGTCCCACGGGGACATTTTCGATAGTTTTTCCGCGAGGATGGCCCGCTTATCGTTGAACCATGCTGGGCTCGAATAGCAGAGCGTGTGCGCCTGGTCGGCGATCGCCTTTGCGACCGCCGGGTGACTATGACCAAGGTTCACGGCGACGAGGCCCGAGCCGGCGTCGAGGTACTTCTTCCCGGTCTCGTCGAAGAGGGAACTCCCCTCGCCGCGCACGAGCACCGGTGCGCGGAAGCCCCCTTGCGCGATCCATGGGGTGAGGACGTGACGGGCGTGGAGTTCGGCGAGTTCGGTCATGGCTCGTCAGTTAGGGGGCAACTCCGCCGAATTGCAACGATCGGAAACGCGCAAATGATGCACCGCGCAAGCGCTTTTCCAGTGACCGCGCGAATCGCTCCGATAGGCTCCTCGTCCCCGCGTGAATTCAGGCCCTCCGCCCTTGGCGGAGCCCTGGTGCCTCGAACGGTTCCGGCCCGGTGCAGCGGTGCCGCCTCCGCAGAAACCCGCCGGCGCACGTTGCGCGCGGCCTCCGAAGTGACGCCGCCTCCCCGCGGCGATCTGCAAAGCGCTCTGGCGCTTGTGAAGGTGAAAGCATGACCGAGTCGACTGCGAAGACGAACGAAACCGTCGCCCCCTCGGAGGGCTTCGTCGCCCAGGCCCGCGTCGCATCCAAAGAGGCCTACGAGGCGCTCTGGCGGCAGAGCATCGAGGATCCCACTACCTTCTGGCAGGAGCAGACGAAAGACCTCGTTTTTCGCACGCCTTGGACGGCATTTTCCGAGGGCGTCCCCCCCTATTCCGAAGGGGAGATTCCCGGTGCTGCCGGTGCAGCTCCGATGACGTTTTTCCCCGGGGCGACGCTCAATCTCACCGAGAGTTGTCTCGACCGCCATTTGACGACTCCGGCACGCACGCGCGCGGCGCTCATTTTCGAAGGGGAGCCGGGAGATACGCGAACGCTCACCTATTTCGAGCTCCATCGCGAGACGGTACGCCTCGCCGCGGCCCTCGCCGATCTCGGCGTGCAGGCTGGCGATCGCGTCGCCATCTACATGGGAATGGTCCCCGAGGCGGCGATCGCAATGCTCGCATGCGCCCGCCTGGGAGCAACGCACACCGTTGTATTTGGTGGATTTTCGAGCGATGCCCTTCGCGATCGCATCAATGACTGTGGCGCGAAGGTCCTCCTCACTCAGGACGGCGCCTGGCGCCGTGGCCACGCGGTCCCGCTCAAGGACATGGCCGACAAGGCGCTGTTGGAGACGCCGACGATTGAGAAAGTCGTCGTCCTTGCCCGGATTGGCGCCGAGCGTTGCCATAGCCACCTGAAGCCGGGTCGCGACATTGATTGGCACGATTTGGTCTCCCGCGTACCGTCGCCGAAGAGCATTGAACGCGCCATTCGTCCGGCCGCCTTTGACGCCGAACATCCGCTGTTTGTCCTCTACACGAGCGGATCTACCGGAAAGCCGAAGGGGGTTCTTCACACGACTGCCGGCTATCTTGCGGGCGTCCACGTGACGTCGAAATACGTCTTTGATCTACGGGAAGGCGATCTCTATTTCTGCACCGCCGACGTCGGCTGGATCACCGGGCATAGCTATCTGGTCTACGGTCCCCTCTCGTGCGGCGCGTCGATTCTTCTCTACGAAGGCGCTCCGAACTTCCCCGACTGGGGCCGCTTCTGGAGCGTGATTGAGCGGCACGGGGTATCGATTCTCTACACGGCGCCGACCGCAATTCGCGCGTTCATGCGTCAGGGGGAAGAGTGGCCAAATCGCTACGATCTCTCCAGCTTGCGCCTCCTCGGATCGGTCGGCGAGCCGATCAACCCGGAGGCTTGGCTCTGGTACCACCGCACCATCGGCGCCGAGCGCTGCCCGATCGTCGACACCTGGTGGCAAACGGAGACCGGCTCGATCATGCTGACGACGCTCCCGGGCGCGGTCGCGGCGAAACCGGGCGCGACTGGACTGCCGCTTTTTGGCGTCGAGATGACGATCGCCGACGACGAAGGCGCCCTCCATGACGACGGCGCCGCCAACGGAAAGCTTGTGATCAAGCGACCTTGGCCAAGTATGGCGCGGACGCTTTGGAACGACAACGTCCGCTACGGCGAGACCTACTGGAAGGCGATCCCGGGGCGCTACTTCACCGGCGACGGCGCCCGTCGCGACGAAGACGGCTACTTCTGGGTCACTGGACGTATTGACGACGTCCTCAACGTTTCCGGACACCGCATCGGTACCGCCGAAATCGAAAGCGCCTTGGTGAGCCACAGCGCCGTGGCGGAGGCGGCGGCCGTCGGTCGACCGGATGAGATGAAGGGGCAGGCGCTCG
>JAAFHJ010000342.1 GCA_013298325.1 Myxococcales bacterium
GAGCCGCGGCGGGCTGCGCGTAAGGATCGGCAGGAGCACCGTACCCCTGCGGTGCCGCCTGGCCGTACCCTTGAGCGGGCTGTGCGTACGGGTCGGCCGGGGCCGGCTGGCCGTAGCCTTGAGCGGGCTGTGCGTACGGGTCGGCCGGGGCCGGCTGGCCGTAGCCTTGAGCGGGCTGTGCGTACGGGTCGGCCGGGGCCGGCTGGCCGTAGCCTTGAGCGGGCTGTGCGTACGGGTCGGCGGGCGTCGCATACCCTGGCGCCGACGCGTTGTACGCCGGGGGCGCCGCGTAGTTGTCCTGCGCCATCATTGTGCTGCCGAGCGGATTCACCGGCGCCTGCTCGGGGGCCGGAGCCGAGCCGAACATGGGCGGCGCAACGCCGACCATCGTGCCCTTGAGCTTCGACGGAGGCCCCGACTGCCCGACCGGCGCGGGGGCGGCAGGAGCCGGCGGCGCTCCGGGGAGATCCCCGCCGGCCATCATCATCGTCCCCTTGAACTTTTGGGGGGCCGCCGGTCCGGCGGGCCGGAGGGCGTAGGCGCACTTCGCGCAGTTAACGACCGATTCGGCGTTTTGGGTACCGCAATTGGGGCAGAACATCGCGGCGCACCATAAGCCCAACGGTACGCGAGGGGAAGAAAAAGAATCGATGCCGCGGCGGCTTCCCATGTGCCCCCCTTGCGAGGACGCCCGCGGCACCCGACGACTATTTTCAACTTAATTTCAAAACGTTACCACACATCTTTGAGAAGCGACCTTCACAAATTCCCCCGTTCGCACTCCCCGTTGAATCCTCGCGGCAAGTTGGGGAAGCCCGTCAGGAATTTGCCCTTCGTCGCCCCCCCGATCCGGCCTTGACTTCGGCAAGACGCACGAACTAGGTTCCGCGCCGCCCTGCCCCGGCTACGCGAGAAAAACCCGGATATCCGTCCGGAGAATGCACCGGGAACTTGTCGACTTTCCAGAGGAAAACGATGGCCTTCGCCCTCACGCCGGAACGAGATCGGGAGCTCGGAGAAATCCTGGGCCGCTACCCCACAAAGATGGGTGCGTGCATCCCGATGCTTCATCTGTGCCAGGAACAGAACGGATGGATCTCCGACGAGATCATCCTTTATGTAGCCGAAAAGCTTACGATTCCGGCTGCGCACGTGAAGGGGGTTGTCACCTTCTACACGTTGTTCAACCAGAAGCCGGTCGGCAAGCACCAGGTGTGGGTTTGCCGCACGCTGCCCTGCGCATTGCGCGGTGCCGATGCGATCCTCCACCATTGCGAGAAGAAGCTCGGCATCCACGCCGGCGAGACGACCGCCGACGGGAAAATCACGCTTCGCACCGCGGAGTGCCTCGCTAGCTGCGGGACCGCGCCGATGATCCAGGTCGACAAGGACTACCACGAGAACCTGACGCCCGAGCGAGTCGACCAAATCCTCGCCAAGCTGCAGGCCTGACCAAAGGGATCCTCCATGATCAAGCGCACCGAGTATCTCTCCAAGGTCTACCCCCTCGCCGACGGCTTCACGATTGCCGCCTATGAGCGCGAGGTCGATGGCTACGCGATGGCCAAGAAAGTTCTTTCGTCGATGACGAAGGAGCAGGTGATCGACGAAGCGAAGAAGGCGAACATCCGCGGTCGCGGGGGCGCCGGCTTCCCGATGGGTCTGAAGTGGAGCTTTATGCGCCCCCACCCGACCAAGCCCGCCTACCTCGTCGTCAATGCCGACGAAGGCGAGCCGGGGACCCACAAAGACCGCACGATCATGGAGCGCAACCCGCACGCGGTCGTCGAGGGGTGCATCATCGGTTGCTATGCGATCGGTGCTCATGCTGCGTATATTTACGTGCGCGACGAGCTCCACCTTTCGAAGGCACGTCTCTGGGCAGCGATCAACGAGGCGAAGGCCAAGGGCTACCTTGGGAAGAACCCGTTCGGGACCAGCTACGAGGTAGAGGTCTACGTCCACACCGGCGCAGGAGCGTACATCTGCGGCGAGGAGACGAGCCTCCTGAACTCCCTCGAAGGTCGCCGCGGCGAACCGCGTTTGAAGCCGCCGTTCCCCGCCCAGGTCGGCGCGTTTGGTTGCCCGACGACGGTCAACAACCTCGAAACGATCGCGATCGTGCCGACGGCGCTCAAGCTGGGCGGTGAGGAATTCTCTAAACTTTCCGCCCTTCACGGAATGAACGATGGCGGGACCCGCCTCTTCGGCGTCAACGGCCACGTGAAGAAGCCGGGGGTCTGGGAGCTTGCGGTCGGTGTCACTCTTCGCGAACTCATCTACGATCTCGCCGGTGGTGTGACCGGCGACAAGCCGCTTTTCGCCATCATTCCGGGTGGTTCATCGACGCCGGTGCTCCGCGCGGAAGAGCTCGTCCACGCCCCCGACGAGAAGTCGCCCCTCCACCCCTGGCACGGCCAATCGGTCCTCGATGTGCCGCTCGGCGTGGAAACGATGCGCGGTCTCGGAACCGCCCTCGGGACGTGCTGCGTGACCGTCATGGCCGAAGGGACCTGCCCGGTTACCGCCATGCACAACCTGATGCAGTTCTACAAACACGAGAGCTGCGGTCAGTGCACGCCGTGCCGCGAAGGTTCTGCCTGGCTCTCGCGGACGGTGGAAAAAATTCTCGATGGCCGCGGGACGATGGAAGACATCGATACCCTCGCGGACGTCGCCAACAACATCATGGGGAACACGATCTGCGCCTTCGGTGAGGGGACGGCGATGCCCGCCCTCGGCTTCTTGAAGAAGTTCCGCAAGGATTTCGAAGCGTACGTCCGTGGCGAAAAGACCCGGAAGACCCACTCGCGCCTCGCGGTCGAAGCCGACACGAGCGTGACCGCCCACGCGGCGGAATGAGCGAACGATGAGCACCGATATCTGGCTTGGCTGGACCTACTTTATCCTCTGCGCGCTTTTCGCATTGGTCGGCGCCCTCGCGACGATCTCCAGCGCGAATCCGATTCGCGGAGCGATGGGGCTCTTGATGATGATCCTGAGCATCGCGGGGCTATATTTGTCCTTGCATGCGCAGTTCCTCGCGGCGATCCAGCTGATCGTTTACGCGGGCGCGATCGTCGTCCTGTTCCTTTTCGTCATCATGCTGCTCGGACCGAGCGCGCAGGCCCCATCGGACAGCCGAGCGCGGTTCCCGCGAGCCATCGGTGCCGGCTTGTTCCTGCTCCTCGGCGCCGGGGTTGTGTCCTGGCTCGTGATGCTCGGGCAGCACATTTCGAAGGAGACGGCGCGTCTTGCGGCGACGGGAACCTGGAAGCCTGCAACGGTACCCAGCGATTTCGGCGGTATCGACGCCTTTGGCAAGGAGCTCTTCACGAAGACGCTCGTGCCGTTCGAGCTTTCATCGGCTCTCCTGCTGGTTGCCGTCATCGGCGCGATCGCCGTCGCCCGAAGCAAGCACGGGGATGGCGCCGAGAAGGCACTCCCGACCGCCGCCACCGAACCGACGCCGAAAGAGGAGGCAAGCGTATGATTTCTCCGATCGTTTACGTCGCGCTTGCGACGATTCTCTTCTTTCTCGGCGGCGCCGGATTCCTTTTCCGTCGCAACGTCCTCGTCTCGCTTATGAGCATTGAAATCATGCTCAACGCGACGAACCTCGCCCTCGTCGCCTTCAACCGCCTCCACACAGACTCCCACACCGGCCAGATGCTCACGTTTTTCGTGATCGCTGTCGCCGCTGCAGAAGTCGCCGTGGGGCTCGCGATCGTCATCTCCTTCTTCCGCATCAAGCGCAGCGTCCGAACCGACGAAGCCGACTTGCTCCGGAACTGAACCGAACCTGACGCGCCTGATTACCGAGATCATCGGATGAACGCTTTTTATTCACTGTTTTCGGCGGAGGAGTTTTCCCCTCTCGCCATCGTCTTGGGGATGCCTCTCCTTGGCGCATTTGTGAACGGCGTGTGGGGGAAGCGACTCGGCAAAGAAGCAGTCAAGACGATGGCCCTCTCGGCCATGGCGATTAGCTTCTTTGCCGCGCTTTTCACCTTCGCCGCCCTGAACCACCACGTCGACAGCAGCGCTGTTGAAAAGGTCGTTGAGGGGCACAAGGTCGTCGAGCACGAGCACGTCAAACTCTCCTGGCTCGCGTGGGAGTGGATGCGCGCCAGCGGTGCAGGCGGCCTCTCGGCAATCCCGATTCAGGCGAAGTTCAGCGTCGATGCGCTTTCGGGCATCATGATGCTCGTCATTACGGGGATCGGCTTCCTGATCCACCTCTATGCATCGAACTACATGGAGACCGACAAAGGGTACTGGCGCTTCTTCGCCTACCTGAATCTGTTCGTCTTCTCGATGCTTATCCTTGTCCTCGGCGACAACCTCCCCCTCCTCTTTGTGGGCTGGGAAGGCGTCGGCCTCTGTTCGTACCTGCTGATCGGCTTCTGGTACGACAAGCTCCCGAACGCCGCCGCCGGCAAGAAGGCGTTCATCGCGAACCGCGTCGGTGACTTCGGCCTGATCTGCGCGATGTTCCTCATTGCTCACTACTGCGGAGCCCTCGACTGGAACGGCATCGAAGCAGGCGCGAAGAGCCTGCTCACCCCCGACATGGTCCACGTCTGGCCCTTCGGGAACGCCCACTATGACGGCATGTTCGGCTTCCTTCAGCCGAAGGTTCCGCTGATGATGACCGGCGCGACCGCGGTCTGCGCCTGCCTCCTCCTCGGGGCGACCGGCAAATCGGCGCAGATGCCGCTTTACGTCTGGCTCCCGGACGCGATGGCCGGCCCGACGCCGGTGTCCGCGCTTATCCACGCCGCGACGATGGTCACCGCCGGCATCTATTTGATTTGCCGCCTGAATTTCGTATTCGTCCTCGCCCCAGGCGTGATGGCTGTGATCGCTGGTGTCGGTGCGTTCACCGCCCTCTTTGCCGCCACGATCGCTCTCGTCCAGAACGACCTCAAGAAGGTCCTCGCCTACTCGACGGTGAGCCAGCTTGGGTTCATGTTCCTCGGCGTCGGGTCGGGCTCCTTCACGGCCGGCTTCTTCCATGTCCTCACGCACGCCTTCTTCAAGGCCTGCCTCTTCCTCGCCGCCGGCAGCGTCATCCATGCAATGCACGCGCGCGTCCACGACGACGAGAAGTCTCAGGACATGCGCATGATGGGCGGGCTCAAGAAGTACATGCCGCTCACCTACGGCACCTTCGGAGCTGCCACGCTCGCGATCATCGGCTTCCCGCTTACGTCAGGCTTTTTCTCGAAGGACGAGATTCTCTTCCGGTCCTTCTCGAATTCCTACCAGTGGGTCGATAAGGCCCGCGCGGAATCGCTGAAGATGTGGATGCCGCCGGCCTACCTCGGGAAGGTCTACTATGTCATGGGCGTCCTCGCGGCGACCCTCACGGCCTTCTACATGTGCCGCGCCTTTTTCCTCACCTTTTACGGAGACTTCAAGGGCTGGAAGATCGGGAAGCCGGTCGCCGCTGAAGGGCACGAAGAAGAGGACGACCACGGCGACGACCATCACCACGATGATCTGACGACGCCCGGTGCAGCGCCCCACGAGTCGCCCCGCCCGATGACGATTCCGCTCATCATCCTCGCCGCACTCGCGGTGTTCGGCGGGCTCCTCAATCCGGGCCTCGCGAAGAGCCTTTTCCACTTGGAAAGCATCCCGCTTGAGCATTGGCTCGAGCCGGTCTTCGCGACCTCGATGGCCAAGGGCATCCACGAAG
>JAAFHJ010000343.1 GCA_013298325.1 Myxococcales bacterium
AGCGTCTCTAGGCCCAAGCCGGGCACGAACCCTGGCACTGAATGCTAAACTCTCGTTTTTACTTCCTTTGAGGTGTGGTTCTCCGGGGCGCGGGCTAGCTCTCGGGGGGTGAACAACTCCCCCCGTCGTGCCCGCGTCCTCGTCCCTGTCACCTACGCGCTTGCGGCGTTTGCTGCGCTCCCGGCGGTCGCCGGGTGCGGGACCGTCAACCACATCCTGTTTCCGAACGACACGGCCCGCGAAGAGCGCGAAGAGAAAGACCGCGCCGAGATGATGGCGATCCCCGATGGGGAGTGCGACACCGCCGAACTCTGCAAGTACCGCTGCGAACACATCGAGCGCGCCCTCGACTGTTACAAGACCGGGAAGGCGGCCCTGAAAGGGGTCGATGTCCACTACGCGGGGGGCTGGAAGGTGGAGAAGGTCTCCGGATCGACCGACGACCTCACCGCCCACTACGAAGAGGCAAGCGACGAGCACGCCTCCCTCATGCCGCTCGCCCGGGAGTCGTTCACGCGGGCCTGCGCGGCAAACCACGCCGAGTCGTGCCGGATCCTCGGGCGCATCACCGAGGACATCGAACAGGACCGCAAGAAGCGCAACATCGCGCCGCCGAGCGACGAGCCGACCTCGGCGTCCCTCTACCAAAAAGCCTGCACCCTCCACGACGAGCCGGCCTGCACCCACCTCGCTGGGAACAAGTAGCCTCTAGCTCGTTCGGAAAACGCCCGCGAAATCGGGGGTGAGCGCCCGGGGCGAAGCCGCTTCGGGCGCAGTTTTTTCGCGGAAACGCACTGCATCAACATTGCTCCCCGGAGTCTTGTGATGGCGCAAGGAGAGTGATAAGGCCGCGCGCGAATGGCGGTCCTGCAAGCCATCCTTCCCTGCAATTTTGCGGGTCGGCGTGCACGGACCGGCCCGTCGCAATCGGTGGCCTCGGCTCACCCCTTTCGCCAGCAAAAATCCTATGTCCGACCCCCTTTTCGATGCGACCCGCTCGCTCTTCCTCCTCGGTGGCAAGAGCTCGGGAGGCGCCGTGGACATCGACCTCGATCCGACGGTGTTCGGCCAGGTCGCCCTGTTCGTGGTCCTTTTGTTGGTCCTGAAGCCGGTGCTCTTCGATCCGATGCTCCGCCTCTTTGAGGAGCGCGAGAAGCGGACCGACGGCGCCAAGGCGGAAGGGAGCAAGCTCGACCAGGAGTCGGCTGAAGCGCTCGCGAAGTACGAGTCCGAGATGGCGAAGGCGCGCGCCGCCGCCAATGCGGAGCGGGACAAGCTCCGCGCCGAGGGGACGAAGGCGGAAGGGGAAATCCTCGCCAAAGTCCGCACGGAAACCGACAAAACCCTCGAAGAGGGGCGCGCCGCTGCGAGCCGTGAGGCCGAAATCGCCCGCGCCGCCCTCGTCCCCGAGAGCAAGCTGATTGGGCGCGAGCTCGCGTCCCGCGTCCTCGGACGGGAGATCTGAAATGAGCCGCTTTTCTAAGCTTTTTGCGACCTTCGCCCTCGCGGCGGCCCCGGTCCTCATCGCCGCGCCGGCCCTCGCCCAGCACGGTGGATCGCCCCACGGCGGCCCCCATGGCGACGTGATGCGCGACCCGGCGACCCCGCCGATGCTCCACGAGCCCGGCGAACCGAGCCCCCACGGCGCTTCCGGTGGCCACGAAGGGGCTGCCGGCGGTGAGCATGGCGGTCACGAAGGGGGCCACCACGGCCCTGCCGACATCAACTGGGCCGATTTCTCGAACAAGGAGCAGCCCCCGTTCGCGGCGGCGCTGATCAACTTCGCGATCCTCATCGGCATCGCCGTCACCTTCGGCAAGAAGCCGGTCGCCGAAGCGCTCAAGGCGCGTCGCGCCGCTGTCGCCAAGGAAATCGAAGAGGCGGCCAAGATGAAGGCGGCCGCCCAGGAGCGCGCCCAGAAGTACCAGGCCTCCCTCGACAACCTCGAAGACGACCTCGCCACCACGAAGGCGTCCCTCGTCGAGGCCGGCAAGGCCGAGAAGGACCGCATCGTCAAAGAGGCCGAGGAGAAGGCGGTCCGCATGCGCCGCGACGCCGATTTCCGCGTCGAGCAGGAGACCAAGCAGCTCAAGCTCGACCTCACCCGCGAAGCGGTTGAAGGGGCCGTCACCGAGGCCGAGGCGCTCCTCGCGAGCAAGCTCACCGCGGAAGACCACACCCGTCTCGCCAACGAATTCCTTGCCGAGCTCTCGAAGAAGCCGGTTCTCGCCACCCAAGGAGGTGCCGCGTGATCTCGACCGCCATCGGACGCCGCTACGCCAAAGCGATCTTTGAACTCGGCCAGGAGAGCGGCACCGGCGACAAAATCGTCGCCGATTTCCACGCCCTCGCCGCCGCCTGGAGCACCAGCGACGAGTTCCGCCACGCCATCGCGAACCCGCTCGTCGCCTACGACGCCAAGAAGGCGATCGTCCGCGAAATCGGCGAAAAGCTTGGCATCAGCCCGCTTTCGAGGAACGCCGCCCTGTTCCTCACCGATCGCCGCCGCCTCGACGCGCTCCCGGTGATCGATGCCTGCATGCAGGAACTCGCCTACGCGAAGAAGGGGCTCGTCCGCGCGGAAGTCCTCACCGCCGGCCCCCTCTCCGACGACTACCAGGCCAAGCTCCGCGCCGAGCTTGAGCGCGTCACCGGCAAGAAGGTGACCCTCGACATCAAGCAGGACAAATCGCTCCTCGCCGGCGTCGTGGCCCGCATCGGCGACACCGTCTTCGACGGCTCCCTCCGTACGCGCCTCCAGTCGCTCAAGGGCGCCCTCCTCACCAGTTAAATAGGGCGGCTCCGTCCGTCCGCGGCCGCCCCTTCCTTCGGGCGCCGCCTTTTCTTTCAACAATCTTCCTGATCTTCCGACGCAGCGCTTTCGCCCCCGCGTCGTAAACACCCGAGTACAAGGTCCGCCATGCAGCTTCGCGCCGAAGAGATCTCCCAGATCATCAAGAAGCAGATCCAGAACTACGAGAAGGCCGCCCTCACCAACGAGACCGGGACGGTCCTCTCGGTCGGCGACGGTATCGCCCGCGTCTACGGCCTCGAAGGGGCCATGGCCGGCGAGCTTCTTGAGTTCCCGGGCGGCCTGATGGGCCTCGTCCTCAACCTCGAAACCGACAACGTCGGCGCCGCCATCTTCGGCGACGCGACCGGCGTCAAGGAAGGGGCCGAAGTCAAGCGCACCGGCCGCATCCTCGACGTCCCCGTCGGCGAGGCGCTCATGGGCCGCGTCGTCAACGCCCTCGGTCTCCCGATCGACGGCAAGGGCCCCATCGAGAGCCCCCACAAGCGCCGCGTGGAAATCAAGGCGCCGGGCATCCTCCAGCGCCAGCCGGTCAAAGAGCCGCTCCAGACCGGCATCAAGGCGATCGACGCCATGGTCCCGATCGGCCGTGGTCAGCGTGAGCTCATCATCGGCGACCGCCAGGTCGGCAAGACCGCCGTCGCCCTCGACGCGATCATCAACCAGAAGGGGCAGGGCGTTCACTGCTTCTACGTCGCCATCGGCCAGAAGCAGTCGACGGTCGCCGCCGTTGTGTCGAAGCTCACCGAGCACGGCGCCATGGACTACACGACGATCATCGTCGCCGGCGCCAGCGAGTCGGCCCCGCTCCAGTACATCGCGCCGTACACCGGCGTGACGATGGGCGAGTACTTCCGCGACTCGGGCCGCCACGCCCTCTGCATCTACGACGACCTCTCCAAGCAGGCCGTCGCCTACCGCCAGCTCTCCCTCCTCCTTCGCCGCCCGCCGGGCCGCGAGGCGTACCCGGGCGACGTCTTCTACATCCACAGCCGCCTCCTCGAGCGCGCTGCGAAGATGGCCGACGAGCTGGTCGTCCTCGAAAAGGGGAAGAAGTGGGCCGATCGCGGCGACGCGAAGGTCCACGTCGGTGAGCAGGGTCACGGCACCGCCAAGACCGAGCTCAAGGCGAAGGGGGACGGCTTCGAGATCGTCAAGAACCCGGAATCGGGCGGCTCGCTCACCGCGCTCCCGATCATCGAGACGCAGGCCGGCGACGTCTCCGCCTACATCCCGACGAACGTCATCTCGATCACCGACGGCCAGATCTTCCTCGAAACCGACCTCTTCTACTCGGGCGTCCGTCCGGCGATCAACGTCGGTATCTCGGTCTCCCGCGTCGGTGGTGCGGCCCAGACGAAGGCGATGAAGTCGGTCGCCGGTACGCTCAAGCTCGACCTCGCCCAGTACCGCGAGAAGGCCGCCTTCTCCCAGTTCGCCTCCGACCTCGATAAGGTCACCCGCGACATGCTCGACCGTGGCGTCCGCCTCGTCGAGATCCTCAAGCAGGGGCAGTTCAAGCCGCTCCCGTTCGAGAAGCAGGTCGTCATCGTCTACGCCGGCACGAAGGGCTACCTCGACACCCTCGCCCAGTCGACGCTCGGCGCCTACGAGACCCAGCTCTTTGCGTTCATCGAGTCCAAGCACCCGGAAATCTTCACGAAGATCAAGGAAGCCAAGGACTTGAAGCCCGTCGAAGACAAGCTGAAGGAGGCGCTGAAGGAGTTCGGCACCGCCTTCGGCAAGGGGGGCTGATAAATGCCGTCGCTCAAGACGATCCGGAAGCGGATCGGCTCCGTCAAATCCACGCAGAAGATCACGCGTGCGATGAAGATGGTCGCCGGTGCGCGCCTCAATCGCGCCCAGCAGAAGATTACCCAGCTCCGCCCCTACGCGATCAAGACCTCGGACATCGTCCACGACGTGGCCGCCGACCTGATCGAAGAGCACACCTCGGCCAACGAGGAAGGGCAGGCCGCCGGCGAGCAAGCGGCCCACGCCGGCGAAAAGGGGAAAGAACTTCACCCCTTGCTGGTCAAGCGCCCCGTTCGTAAGGCGCTCTTCCTTCTGCTTTCGTCGGACCGCGGCCTCTGCGGCGGTTTCAACGCCAGCATCTCGAAGACCGCCGAGCGCGCCTGGAAGGATCTCGAAGAGACCCACAGCGCGACCGTCCACTTCGCGACCGTCGGCAAGAAGGGGCGCGACTACATCGCCCGCCGGAAGGGGCACATCGCCCACGACTTCCTGCGCGTCTACGACGGGCTCGACCTCCAGAAGGTCAAGGTCGTCACCGACTGGCTCGTCGAGCGCTACCTGAGCGGCGAGTACGACGCGATCTACCTCGTGTACAACGAGTTCAAGAGCGCGATGACCCAGAAGCCGACCGTCGAGCAGCTCCTGCCGCTGACGAACAAAGGCCGTCATCACGAGACCCCGAAGGGCGACGACGGCGCGAAGGTCGAGTACCTCTTCGAGCCGGGCAAGAAGGAGCTCCTCGAGCACCTGGTGCCGATGTACGTCGACATCACCGTCTACCGCGCCCTCCTCGAGTCGAACGCCTCCGAGCTCGGCGCCCGTATGAGCGCGATGGACTCGGCGACGCGCAACGCCAAGGAAATGATTGGCAAACTCACCCTCGTGTACAACCGCGCCCGCCAGGCCGGCATCACGAAGGAGCTTATGGAAATCGTCTCCGGCGCCGAGTCCCTCAAAGACTGACCGCGACGAACCCGAAACGAACGCGCCCTCTGGTTCCCAGGAACCCGAGGGCGTTTTCGCGTTTTCGCGTTTGTGGCGTGCCGATCAGAAGCGCCGGAGCTTCACGCGCATCGGCTCCTTGACGAAGCCCTCTTTGCCGTTCAGGGCGCCGTAGTCGCTATCGCCCCACTGGTA
>JAAFHJ010000345.1 GCA_013298325.1 Myxococcales bacterium
GGGCGGCGCCGCGGAGGCTGTTCGAACAGACGAGTTCACACAGCGCGTCGGTCGATTGGGCCGGCGTGCGACGCAACGGCTTCTGCTCGATGAGGGTGACGTCGATGCCCCGCTCGGCAAGAACGAAGGCAGCCTCACAGCCGGCGAGACCAGCCCCAACGATTCGCACATGCATGCGGTGCGCTTACTACGTCGACGCAAAACCCTCGCGGAAAAACTGCCGCAATTGGGCCAAGAATCGCCTCAGGCGCGCTCGACTTCGACGACGCCGGTCACCTTCTGAAGGGCTTTCATCACGACCTTGAGCTGGCTGAGGTCCGAGCACATGAACGTGAAGACGTTCACCGCGCGGCCATCGTCCCCGGCGCGGCAATTGGCTTCGGCGATATTGATGCCTTGTGTCGAGAAGGTGTGACTGACGTTGGCCAGGATGCCGGGCCGATTCGCCGTCACCACCTTCAACTGAACCGTACGATTGATCTTCGCCTTGGAATCCCAAGAAATCTCGACGCGACGCTCCGGATCGGTGTCGAAGGCTTTCGTACAACCGCGGCGATGAATCGTGACTCCCCGACCGCGGGTGATGAATCCCAGGATGTCGTCGCCGGGGAGCGGATTGCAGCATTTCGCGTAACGGACGAGGACATCGTCGATGCCGTTGAGCCGAATTCCGCCCTCGTCGCGCTTCGTGACCTTTCGAACGAGCCCTTCCAGCGCCCCCTCTTTGAGGCTCGCCGGCGGCGTATCTTTTCCGTTTGGATCGGGGGGGGCCACCGTCGTGACGACCGCCTTCGGATCGAGCTTCCCGTAGCCGATGGAGACGAAGAGTTCTTCGACGTTCCCGATCTTGAGCTGCTCAAGCGCGTGGCGGAGTTCGTTGTCGTTCTTCAGCAGTTTCGGCAGCGAAATGCTGGCACGGGCAAACTCGCGCTCGAGGAGCTCTTTGCCGAGTTTCAGCGATTTTTCGCGCTGCTCGGTCCGGAGGAAGTTGCGGATCTTCGACCGGGCACTCGTCGTCGCGCAGAACTCAAGCCAGTCCTTAGAAGGCTGCTGGGTCGTCGACGTCATGACCTCGATGACGTCGCCGTTTCGCATCTTGTAGCGGAGCGGCTCAATCTTCCCATTCACCCGCGCGCCGGTGATGCGGTTCCCGAGCTCGGAGTGGATCTGGTAGGCGAAGTCGATCGGTGTCGCGCCCCGCGGGAAGACGCGAACCTCCCCCTTCGGCGTGAACACGTAGACCTCGTCCTGGAAGAGGTCGACCTTGACCCCCTCGAGGAACTCGGCAGGATCCTTGAGATCTTTCTGCCACTGCATCAGCTGGCGGAGCCACCCGAAGCGCGCTTCGTCGCTTGCATCTACGCCGCCGGCGTTTCCGCCACCGCCGCCCGCCGCCCGCTCCTTGTACTTCCAGTGGGCCGCGATGCCGGCATCGGCGACCTTGTGCATCTCGTGGGTACGGATCTGAATCTCGATCCGCTCGCGGCCCGGCCCGATGACCGTCGTATGAAGCGACTGGTACATGTTGGGCTTGGGGAGCGCGATGTAGTCCTTGAAGCGCCCGGGAATCGGCGTCCACTTCGAGTGAACAACGCCAAGCGTTGCGTAACAATCGGACACCGACTCGACGAGGATTCGGAACGCGATAATATCGTGGACCGCCTCAAGGCCGACCTGGTTCGCCTTCATCTTGCGCCAGATCGAATAGAGGTGCTTCGCCCGCCCGGAGACGTCGGCGGCGAACCCCTGCCCGGCAAGCCGGCTGGAGAGCGTCTTCACGACATCGGCGATGTAACGGTCCCGCTCTTTCTGGGTGGTCGCGACCGCCTCGGAGACCTCCGCGTAGCCGTCCGGCTCGAGGTACTTGAAGGACAAGTCTTCAAGTTCGCTCTTAAATTTCATGATCCCGAGCCGGTTCGCGAGCGGCGCGTAGATCTCCATCGTCTCGCGAGCGATGCGCTCTTGAGCCTCCGGCTTCATGTGCTCCATCGTCCGCATGTTGTCGACGCGGTCGCAGAGCTTCACGAGGAGAACCCGAATATCGCGGCTCATCGCCACGACCATCTTTCGGAAATTCTCGGCCTGTTTGTCTTCTTTGGAAACGAAGTTGATCTGGGAGAGCTTCGTTACGCCATCGACAAGTTCGGCAATTTCAGCGCCGAATTCCCGTTCGATGTCCTTCTTCGTCGCGAGCGTGTCCTCCACGACGTCGTGGAGAAGCCCGGCGCAAACACTCGCGTGATCGAGCCGAAGATCGGTGATGATCCCAGCGACCGAAGCCGGATGGACAAAGTAGGGCTCCCCCGACTTTCGTTTCTGCCCTTCGTGGGCCCGCTCGGCGAACGCATACGCCTTCCGGAGCAGATCCAGGTCTGCCGAAGGTTGGTAGGCGCGTACCCGTTGAGCGATGTCTTCCGCGTTGAGCATTTCCGGTCGGCAAGGTACCACCCCCGTCTCGGCACGGCAATTGCGCGACAACGCCCCGCGGCAAGACCGGCGTCAATTCTACAGATCGCAGGGGAAGCGACCCCTCGACGACGGGGGCGAACCGCAGTAGGCGCCGCGCGATGAAGCCCGCATCGGTCTACGTCCACTTCCCCTGGTGCCTGGCGAAGTGCCCCTACTGCGACTTCACGAGCTATGCGGCGAAGCCGGAGACGATCCCCCACGACCGCTATGCCGACGCCGTCATTCACGAATTGCGCGCCCGCGTCGCCGGGCTCCGGGCTGCCGGTGTAGAATACACAATTGGGACCGTCTTCTTCGGTGGAGGCACCCCGAGCCTCTGGAAGGCGGAGGCGCTTGGACGGGTCCTGGCGGCGATTCGCGAGGAGCTCCCGACGGTGGAAGACCTCGAAGTTACTGCAGAATGTAATCCAACATCCCTCGACCGCGACCACGCCGATGCGCTCGCCGCCGTCGGCGTGAACCGGGCGTCGATCGGCACCCAGTCGCTCCGCGAAGACGAACTGAAGTTCCTCGGCCGCCTCCACGACAGCGCCGGTGCGTCGCGGGCAGTCGCCGATGCGCTTGCTTCAAATATTTCGCGCGTTTCGACCGACCTGATTTTTGGCCTTGCGGGCCAAGATCCCGCCGACGCCGAGCTCCAGGCGACGACCGTTGCCGAGGCCGGTGTCGGCCACCTCTCCTGCTACCAATTGACGATTGAAGCCGGCACGCGCTTCGGCGAATTGGCGAAAGTCGGCCGGCTCCCGATGGCCGATGACGGACGCGTCGCTGAGGCTTTTCTGCGGATCGACGCGGCGCTCGAGGCCCGCGGCTTCCGCCACTACGAAATTTCCAATTACGCAAAGCCCGGCCAGGAAGCCCGACACAATCTGGGTTATTGGCGCGGCGAACCCTACCTGGGGCTCGGCTGCGGCGCCGTCGGATGCCTCGAAACGGACGCCGCCGGCCAAGGCGCCGTACGCGGGCGGAACCCGATCGATCCGGCGAAGTACATGCAGCTTGCACTCGATCTACCGACGGGACTTCCGACGGAAAGTGACGGATTTTCCTCCCATTTCGAAGCACTCGACGGTGAGACCCGCCTCCGGGAGCGCATCATGCTCGGCCTCCGCCTTGCCGACGGCTTCGACCTCCGCGCCGCTGCCGCCCCGCTCGGCGTCGATCCCTGGCCGGCGGAACGGAAACGGGCCGCCGAAAAGCTCGTTGCGCAGGGGAAGCTGGTCGTCGACGGCGACCGACTGACGATCCCGCGCCCGGGTTGGCTGTTTGCCGACGACACCGCCGCACGTTTGTTTTAAGGCACTGAAAAATGAGCGACGAGAAGAAATACGGCGCCCGCACCGGCGCGGGAATTCGTGGTCCGCAGCGCGGGCCGTTGCGCCGTGCAACAGCCGCCGACGGGGCAAACGCCACCGGCCGGCGTGCCCGTGTAGGGGAAGCCTCCTACGCACCGGCCGAGGGGGGCGGCGAGCAGCTCGCCCCGCGCATCCGACGGAAGCGCACCGGGCGCACCCCGCTCCGGAAGATCCACGCAAAGAAGAACAAGGCCCCCGACTCCCTCGCGGCAAAGGCGGTCGCCGAGCGCGCTGCCGCCGCCCACGCTGGCGTTGCCGCCGGTGAAATTGAGAGCAAAGTCGCTGCACAAGGCGGCCTCGATGGCAAGCAGCGCCGGTACCTTCGCGGTCTCGGCCACGACCTCGCCGTCATCCTCCACGTCGGCAAAGAAGGGACGACCGAAGGGGTCGTCGCCGCCTGCGCGAAGGCACTCCACCAGCACGAGCTCGTGAAGGCGAAGATCCTCCAAGAGTGCCCGGAAGACCGCCACTCCGTTGGCGAAACGCTCGCGTCGGGCACCGGCGCTGCGCTTGTCCAGGTCCTCGGCCGGACGGTCCTCCTCTACAAGCGCCACCCGAAGGAACCGAAGATCCGCCTCCCCGGCTGATCCGGTTTCACGGGCACAAACGCGGTCTGCCTTCGGGCGGGCCGCGTTTTCGTTTTGGGGGTTGGGGAAAACCGGGCGAGCCCTGTGGAAAACCTGGGGGCGAGCGGGGAAAACCTGGGGTCTTCTGGCGGTCGCTCGGGAAAACCTGTGCAAAAGCTCATGTGCGGCTGGGGAGAAGGCTGGGGAGTGGCAGGGGGAAACTGCCGTTCAGTGCTTGCGATTCCAGGAGGTTGGAATGTCGCGACCGGGCGATAGGTGCATCATACCACTACCTCTAGTGGTGCATGCGCCGCTTACCCCAACGTGTAGTGTCTTTTTCCGTTCAACCGGTGGCTCTCCCCGACGAATGGAGCTAACTACGCGCGGACGGGACGGGAATGGGTGTGCAGTACACCCGGTGCTCCGAGGAGCGAATTCCCACGACCGGCGCCGAACGTCACCGCGCGGCGCTGAACGCACGCCCCCGCCGGCTTTGCCGACGTGGGCATAGGATTTGGGCCCGGAACTTCCGGGCCAGAAGAGGCGAGACGATGGCGCAGTCGAATGTTCCGGTGAAGGCGAGCGGGAAGAGTGCGGCGAAGGCGCCGAAGAAGGCGGTTGTCACCAACGCCGCGCCGTCTCCCGCTTCGCGGACGGACGCGTCCGCCGATTCTGCGCCGCAGGGCGTTTCGGTGCCGCGCCGGTTCACGACGGCCGGGATCGATCCCCTCGACCAGGTGACCTACGACCGCCGCTCAAGCAACATCACGAACCCAGACGGCTCCGTGGTCTTCAAGATGGACGGCGCTGAAATTCCACATGATTGGAGCCAGCTCGCCACCGACATCGTCATCTCGAAGTACTTCCGTAAGGCCGGCCTCCATGGGGATGCAAAGCGCGGCGAGACCTCGGTCCGCCAGGTCGTCCACCGCATCGCGCACACGATCCGCGCCGCTGGCGAGCGCTTCGGCAACTACTTCGCCACGCCCGCCGACGCGGAAGCCTTTGAAGCGGAGCTCTCCTTCCTGCTGGTAAACCAGCGCGGCGCCTTCAACAGCCCCGTCTGGTTCAATTGCGGTCTCTTTCACGAATACGGGATCACCGGCTCCGGCGGCAATTGGGCCTGGGACGGAAGCGACGACCGCACTCAAACGGTCGTTCGTGAAACGGCCAACGCCTACGAGCGCCCCCAGTGCTCGGCCTGCTTTATCCAGAGCGCCGAAGACGACCTGATGGCGATCTACGAGCTCGTGAAGTCGGAGGCGCGCCTCTTCAAGTACGGCTCGGGCACCGGC
>JAAFHJ010000346.1:0-3246 GCA_013298325.1 Myxococcales bacterium
GGGTTGCCGCCGCTGCCGGTCGCCGGGGCGCCGTCGCGGGCGGTGGCGACGTTGTCGTCGGGGCCGCCAAATTGCTGGGGGCGCGACTCAATCAAGGTTCCGCCGGGCGCCCGTTTGCCGGCCGTTGTGGCTCCCGCTTCCCGCCATGCCGAGAAGGCGAAGAAGCCGCCGACGCCAAGGAGCACGCTCGAGGCGTACATCCCGACGCAGAGCTTGCAGAACGCGCCGAGCTGGGTGAGCGAGATCGTAAACATCGCGAGCGTGGCGAGGAGCGGGAAGGCGGTCGCTGCCGCAAAACCGAGGCGCGCTGCCCGCGAGGACGTGCCCTTCGCGAGGAGGAGATAGAGCGAAAACGCGAGGAAGAACGCGTAGGAACCGAAGGCGAAGAGGGCGATCGGGATGCCGCCCCAGTAGCTGCCGCGGAAGAGGGCCGACCAGGGGCTGTACATGGCCGCCGTGCAGGCGTTGGCGCCCGCTTCGACGCCGGTGAGGCCGGGGATGAACGAGCAGTGGGCGCCGTGGAGCTGGCGGTCGAGGTGGGCGGTGTAGTCGTGTACCGAGAACCCCGAGAAAAAGAGGCCGAGCACGGAGGCGACGGTGCCGAAGAGGCCGGCCCGCTTCGCATTTTCTGCGGTTTTTGTGGCTGTGTCCACCATGACCGCGGCGGTTACTCGGGACGACGCATTACGGCAAGTCTCGCGCCCATCGCGTCACCTGCGTTAGCGTAGGCGCCGTGCCTGTCACCCCCGCGCAAAGCAAGGATCCCGCGATTCGTGGCCCCCTCGGGAGCCTCGCGCTCGCCCGCATCCGGACGACGTCGCCGATGCTCGTCGTGCGCGCCGCCAAATGGTACCGGGACCTCGCGCGTCTCGGCATTCATTTGCCCTTCTTCATCGTCCACGACTTGGGACTTCTCTACGCAGCTCCGCGTGAACAGTTGGAGTTTGCCGGCCGCCCCGGCGCCGAAGGGATCCTCGCCCGCTTCCCGCGCGCCGGCGAGCTGGCTGCAAGTTACAAGCAGCTCTTGGACGACGTCGGTGAGAGCGAAGCTTCTGCAAAAGCAAGGACGTTGCGCCTTTCCGACGACCTCATCGTCGTCGTCCTTGCGCGGATGCTCGGCAGCTTGATGGTGCGCGTCGGCAAGGCGCCGTACCCGGCGGCGCTCCCGATGGATCCCGAATTGTTACGGGACCTGGACGGCGATTTGGTCCGTTTGTTTCTTGAGCAGCCTCGCCAATGGGAGCTGGCGGCGCTGGAGGCGATGCATCGCGCTCGCCTCCACGTGATGACCCAGGCCGACGCCCTCGATCTCGACACGCTCCGGCTCCTCGGCATGCTGGGACCGGAGTCGTCGGCGGCCGGGGCGCTCGCCCACGTCGATCTGCTTGCCGCGCTCTCGTCGCCGGCGGCGAATGACATTGTGAATTTTTCCCTGGAGCTCCTGCCGTCGATCCTCGAGACGACGCGCAACAAGGCGACCGGCACTCACGCAATTCACGGCTATGCGGGGCTCGGTACAAAGGGCTCTCTCGACTCAATGGTGCTCACCGAACTTGCCTGGGACGACCAGGAGTTCGCGCGGCGCATGATCGAGAATGAAATCCTCTACTACTCGCGCGAGCAGGCCCAAGACGAGGCGAAGCGTGTGCATTGTCTCCTCGTCGATGCTTCGGCATCGATGCGTGGCGACCGGCAGGTCTTTGCGCGGGGATTGGCGATTGCGCTCGGAAAAAAGCTGCAATTGCAAGGGGAAGAGGTGATTCTTCGCTTCTTCGACTCCCGTTTGTATGACGTCCAGCGTGCTCGCCAAGGGAACTTCCCCGCCGCTTATTTGCTCGGTTTCAAGGGGGAGCGTGGGCGAAATCCGGCGCGCGTGTTTGCCCAGCTCGCGACGGAGCTCGCGATCCTCCGTCAGCGGGATGCGCGGGACCCAGTCGTCCATTTGATCACGCACGCCGCGCTCCACGTGCCGCGCCAGCTCGTGGCCGAAGTGCGGAAACAGGCCCATTTGTTTGGCGTGTTTATTCTGCCGTCCGGGGGCGTGCTTGACCTCGACTACCTCGACCTCCTCGAAGGGCACGCCGTCGTCGACAACGAGACGCTCACGAGCCAAGCGAAGCGGGCGGCGATGGCGGCGAAGATCGTCGATGACGCCGCCAAGATGAAGACGCCGGAGCCGATCCCCAACCCGAACCACCACACCCGCGACGACGGTCCTCCGCCGTCGCTCCGTGGCGGAAATCGAAGCATTCCGCCGCCTTCGATTCGCTAGCTGGCGGTCGTGCAGCTAGCGGTAGGGCCCAGCGTCGGCCTCTTCGTGGACGACGAGCACCGTGTGAAGGTTGCCGTTCGTGCCGGTCACGACCGTGCAGGATTCGACGCGCCCGGTGACGTCTCGTGCCGACGGGAGTGACGAAAGGCGCTTTTCAATTTTCGTGAGCACCGCCGTCGTGATCCGCGTCTCTCCGTGGAAGGCGTGCGGGACGAAGCGCGCCCCCGTCACGAGATCTTCGACGACGATCGACTCGGCGACCGGCTGGGGATTTTCCGGATCGAAATAGCCGAAGCCCTGCGTATATACCCGGAGTCGCACGCGATTCCCGACCGGAACCGCGAAGGGGCCGGCGAGGAGAAAGGCGCTCATGCGTGGTCCCGACCCGCTCGGCGGTGGCGGCGGGCGGCCGGGTAGAGCTTCGCGATCGCCTTCATCGTGCGGAACGGGTATTTGAGCGAAGCGGCGAGATCATACATGGAATCGCCGGCGACGCGCTCGTGGACGACCACCGGAATCTCTTCGATGCGGAGCCCAGCGACGATGCAGAAGATCAGCATCTCCGCGTGGAAGTCCCCGAACTCCTTGTCGTAGACGAGGTCGAGCGCGCGGCGGGTGAGCGCCTTAAAGCCGCAGGTGGTGTCGTAGATGCGTTGCCCGGAGAACCAGCCGGTCATATGCGAAAACAGGAGCATTCCTGCCTTGCGGCCGAGGGGGGCTTTGTAGTCGGGGTGGCTGCGGTCGGCGTTCGGAACAAAGCGACTTCCGGTCACGATATCGGGCGCGGTGGGGGCGCGGAGTTTCTCGCGGAAGCGGACGAGATCGCCGGCATCGTGCTGGCCATCAGCGTCAAAAAACACAACGTAATCGTAGTTCTTCGCCCGCGCGTGGTTCATCCCTGTGCGGAGCGCGCCGAGGTAGCCTTTGTTCTTTTCGTGGGTGATGTGGAAGACGCCGAGTTCGTCAAGAACGCG
>JAAFHJ010000346.1:3256-5680 GCA_013298325.1 Myxococcales bacterium
GAACCATCATTGACGACGAGGAGCTCTTCGCTTGCGTCCGCATCCCGAACGCGCAGGATCGTGCGGGCGATATTGGCCTCTTCGTTGTAAGCCGGGATGACGATCAGACCCTTCATGGCGCCACGCTACCTGAGGCTCCCCGCGAGGACCACGCCGAAAACGGCCGCGCTCGGATTGCGCGGGCGCGTGAACGAGATTCCCGGAATCGTTCACGAAAGCAATGGCACCCCTGGCTGGACTCGAACCAGCGACCACCGACTTAGAAGGACGGTGCTCTATCCAACTGAGCTACAGGAGCGTGCGTCTTGCGACGCCCGGCGGTCTAGGAGATCGCGGCGCGGCCGTAAAGCCTGCGCGGCGTATACAGCGCCAGGAACTCGGGCTAGGAGCGCGCCATGGCCGCCCGGAAATCTTCTGCTTCTGTGTCTTCGTCGGTTTCTGCGGCCGCTCCGCCCGCAAGCGCCGAGGGGGCGGGAGGACCGAGTGTCGCTGATTCCGCTCGGCCGAAGCGGACCGTTCCGACGGGGCGGGGCCGTGCCGAGGCTGGACTCCAGAGCGACGCCATGCAGAAGGCGCTCCTGACGGCGGTCGCTGGCGATGAACGCCCGCTTTTTGCAGTACTTCGGCGCTTTTCCGGCCTCCCCGGCGTGCGCGCAAATGTGAAGCTCGCCGAGGCGTTTGGCGAGAGCGTCGCCTCCCTCGGGGCGAAGACCGGCGTGCCGCTCGCGACCGGCATGCTCCGCCTCCACGCCGACGTCGCCGAAGGGGGGACCGACCTCGAGTTCCTCCCGATCTGCGCCGTCTTTGCGCTGGGGGCGCTCGGCGCTCGGACCATCCGCGAAGAGTTGGCGGGGAAGGTCGAAATCTCGAAGAAAAAAGGGGCGGTTCCGATGAGCCGCACCATCCACGAGCTCCTCCACGAAGCGGCCGACGACCTCCGCTACCGGGTCCGCGACGCCGTCCCCGAGAACCTCGCCCGCCTCGGTGAATTCGCGAAAGACAGCCTCCTCCATGAGCTCGTCGAGTGGACCGACGGCTACTTCCACGGCCGCGCCGCGCTGCTCGCCCTGACGAACGCCCGGTTTTTGCACGCCGTTTCCGACAGCGACGCCGTCGCCGCCCGCCTCAGCGAGTGCTTCACGCTCCTCGCGAAGGCCCAGCGCTCGACGGCCCGCTTCCCCGGCTTCAAGGCGCTTCTTGAGGCGTCGCAGACCGTCCCTGGGATCTTTGCCCTCGCCCATGGGAACGTCATCGTCGACACGCTGATCCCCTTCGCGAAGACGGAAGAACCGTACATGCGCGATACCTTGCAGAAATTCGCCAACGACCTTCGCAGCTCCGGCCGCATGGGGGAAGAGGCGAACCGTGTCGAGGCGGCGCTTGCCGCCAGCAAGAAGGCGCCGCGGGATCCGTCGCGCATCGTGGAAGGGATGCGCGGCCGCAGCAAGAAGCGCTGATCGGGCCTAGGCGCCGAGCTGGGCGAGCCACTCGCCGAGTTCGTCGAGGGTCCCCGGTTTCGCCGCCGCCTTGGCGAGGGCGGCTTGCGGCATCGCAGGCACGACCGCGTGGGCGGGATGTTCTACAAAAACGGGCGCTCCGCGCTCGCGAAGCAGCCGGGCCCCCGCGGCGCCGTCCTCCCCCATGCCGGTCAGCACCACGCCTACCGCCCGCGGGCCGAGGAGTTGGGCCGCCGACGCGAACAGGCGATCGGCGACCGGTGTCCGCTCGCCCGGCTCCGGCGCGAGGTGGCGCAGCACGAGGCGCCCGTCGAGGATCGCCAGCGCCAGCGACCGATCGCCGGGGGCGACGTACCCCTGGCCACGCACCACGGCGACGCCATCGTCGGCTTCGACGGCGCCGATCGTCCCCCGTTTCGACAGGCGATCGGCGAACGCTTTCGTAAACTTTTCCGGCATTTGCTGGCAGACGACCAGCGCAAGCCCGGTGGTCGCCGGGAGCTTGTCCCAGAGGCTCATCACCGCCGCCGGTCCTCCGGTGCCTGCCGCGACGACGACGACCCGCTTCGGCGGGAGCAGGGAAGGCCCTTCGTCGGCCCCTTCGGCACCGAGCAGATCGCCGAGGCTCGGCAGGCTCCGTCGGAAGGTCGCTTTCCGGAGGAGCCGGCTGCGATCGATGGTCGCAAGGGCGTGAACTTTTTCACGAAGGACCGCAAAGAGCGCGTGGGCGTCGGCCGGGATCGTCTGCTCGGGCTTCGGCACGAAATCGATCGCCCCAAGCTCGAGGGCGCGGAGGACGTTCTCCCGTTGCGCATAGCTCGACACCACAAGCACCGGCAGCGGTCGCTTCGCCATCAGCAGGCGGAGGAGCGTGAAGCCGTCCATCTTCGGCATTTCGAGATCGAGGGTCAGCGCGTCCGGGGAGAGCTCCTGGATCAGCCGCAGCGCCTCTTCGCCGTCGGCGGCG
>JAAFHJ010000347.1 GCA_013298325.1 Myxococcales bacterium
AAGTTCACAAAGCTGCTCACGCTCAATTGCGGGAGCGGGTCTGCCACGCCGAATTCCATGGCCGTGGATCGGCAGGCAAACGCCTGGATCAACTACAACGACGGCACCATCTGGAAGCTCGATATCGCGACCGGGAAGTGTTCGGCTACCGCGTGGTCGAAGGCTCAAAAGGGGTGGCTCCGCTTCGGAATGGGTTTCTCCACGAATGGCGCAAATACGACCGATGAAACGCTGTTCTTGAATCCGATGAACGAACTCGGGGCCAGCAATACAAATGGTCTTGTAAAGGTCAATCTTACGACGATGGCGCCGACGACGGTCGGGCGGTTCACCTCGACGCTTTCCACGCAGAGCGCCGAACTTACCGGCACCGGCGACGGCCGCCTCTACGGGTTCTTCACGACGACTCCCGCCAGCCTCGCCGGCATTGAACGCACCTCGGGCGCGACACCGACGGTCCAGAAGCTCGGTAGCCTAAACACTGGAGAAGCCTGGGCATTCTCTTTCTGGGGCGGCGATTTCTGGTTCTACACCGCGAACGGCGGAAACAGCGCGGTTACGCGTCTCAAAACGGCCGACGACACGCTCTCGACCGTTGTTGCCAACACGGGAATGAAGATTGTCGGCGCCGGAGTCTCAACCTGCGCTCCCCTGAACGGCGGCCGCTGAGCGCCGCTAAAAAAGAAGAACCCCCGTTCCTTGGACCGGGGGTTCTTTTTCGTTTGTCGGTTTCCCGAGTCCGCTTCAGAGCGGGTCGTTGCCGATCACGATGTTGCGAAGCTTCATACGGACGTCGCTCGACCAGTGATTGGCGAACGCCTTCACGCAGGTCACGAGGTAGCGTTCGTAGTCGATGTAGACTTGATCGCCCCAGGTCTCGCGAATCTTCGCCTCGTGCATTTGAAGGCGACGGAGCCATTCAGCGGTCGTCTTCCCGTAATGAACGCGCTGGGTTCGCATCTCGATGATTTCCCAGCTCGGGTTCACCGCCATGACGAGCTCTTCGAGGCGGGCGTTGAGGCCGCCGGGGAAGATGACGTCGGCGGTGAACTTCAAGTCTTCGAGATCTTTGCGGTTCCGCGGGACGCGGTTCCGGAGAATCGATTGGAACGCGAAGAGGCCACCCGGCTTCACAAGCGCCGCGCAGTTGTTGAAGTACTTGCGATAGAGTTCGACGGCGAGCCCCTGGTTCGCCTGAGCCGGGGAAACGACGTGGTCGACCATCTCGATGGAGACGAGCGCGTCGTAGGGCTGCTCGGGCTTGTGAAGCGCGTAATCGTTCTCGAAGACCTTCACGTTCGGGAGGTTACGGTCCGACGTCCACTTCGCCTGCTCGGACGAGAGCGTCACCCCGTGGGCCTCTTTGATGCCGCGACGGTGGATGTAGTCGAGGTTCGATCCCCAGCCACAGCCGATGTCGAGGACCGTCTTGGTCGCATTCAACTCGGCGTAGTCATAGAGCGCGCGGCTCTTCGCCTCCTGGGCGTCCTCGAGGCTCTGCCCCTCGTACTCGTAGAATGCACTTGTATAGTGCATGTTCTTGTCGAGCCAGAGTTCGAAGAACTCGTTGGAGAGGCTGTAGGAGATCTCGATGTCTTCCTTGGTCGACGTCACGGCATCCTCCGGAACTACGGAACGTTTTCGTTTCGTTCCGACCAAGCGCCGGAGCCGAAACCTTCGTATTCACTTGACCTCCGACCGGTGCAAACCGGCCATGGAGACCTCCGCCGCGGGCGGAAACGTGGCGCCCTCGTTTGCACGAAACGCGACCGTCGGAAAGGTCCTTCGCACGCTTACGGCGTAACGGCGCTGCCGCCGCGCCCGGAGGTCGGAATACCGCTCGCCGGCGGTGCATCGCCCGTGCCCTCCCGCCGGCGCACCGAGCGCGGGCGAATCACGCGCGCGCCCCGCTTGTAGGAGAAGTAGCTCCAGGCCCAATTAAACATGACAACGACCCGGTTCTGGAAGCCGATCAAATAGTAAATGTGGACGAAGAGCCACCCAAGCCACGCGAGGAAGCCGGAGAGCTCCAGCCCATTGGCAGCGGCTACCGCACGCGACCGGCCGATGGTCGCCATGGAGCCTTTGTCAAAATATTTGAAAGGTTTACGGTCACTGGAACCGGGGGACTCTTCAAACTCGATGAGCTTCGCTACGTAGCGTGCCTGCTGCATCGCGACCGGGCTCACACCGGGAAGTGGCTTTCCATCCTGTTCGAAGAAGGCCATATCTCCGATGGCAAAAATCTCCGGATGACCGGGGAGGGAACAGTCGACGCCGACGCGGACGCGCCCTTGGCGATCGGTCTCTTGCCCGACGCCGTTCGCGAGCTCGGTCGCGAGGCGCGTGGCACGGACGCCGGCCGCCCAGATGACCGTCCTCGCGCCGATTTTCTCGTTGCCGTCGAGGGTTACGCCGCTCGCGTCGATGTCGACGACCTTTGCGTCGCACCGGACTTCGACGCCGAGTTCCTGGAGCTGCTCGACCGCTTTGCGCGCAAGCTCGGGTGTGAACATCGTGAGGATTCGCGACCCGGCCTCCACGAGCACAACGCGCGTCTCGTCGACGCGGATGTTGCGAAAGTCTTCGGCGAGGACGTAGCGCGCAAGCTCCCGAATTGCCCCAGCAAGTTCGACGCCGGTCGGCCCGCCCCCGATGATGGCGAACGTCAGCAGGCGCTCGCGCTCGGCGAGGTCGGTCGTGCGTTCGGCGCTCTCGAAGGCGAGCAGAATGCGCGTCCGAAGTTCGACGGCGTCGTCGAGGCTCTTGAGGCCCGGCGCATACTTCTCCCACTCGTCGTGCCCGAAATAGCTCGCCTTTGCGCCGGCGGCGGCGACCAACCAATCGTAGGAGAGCGCTTCCCGCTCCCCTTCATCGTCGGCGGTGAGGTAGACCTTCTTTGCCGCAACATCGACGCGAGCGACCTCGCCAAGCACAACGCGGGCGTTCTTCTGCCCGGCAAGCACGGCGCGAATCGGTGAGGCAATTTCGGGGGCGGAAAGCCCAGCCGTAGCAACCTGATAGAGGAGCGGCTGGAACAGGTGGTGGTTCGTCCGGTCGACGATCGTCACATCGACGTTTGCGCTAGAAAGCGCTCGCGCTGCGGTGAGTCCACCAAAGCCGGCTCCGATGATGATGACCTTGCGCTTCATGGGCGAAGTCTATGGGGGCACGTCACCCAGAAAGAAAGTGGAATCGCCGCAAGCGCCCCTCAGGGATCGGTCGCTTCGGGCGTCTCAGGGCGCTCATCTTCGCCATTGGCGAGGCGCCCTGCGGCAAACAAAAGCGCGTATACAATTGCGACAACCAACAGGGTTTCCGTCGAAGAAAGCATCGGTGATGATCCCTTTCTGATGGATGGCGAAACGAAACGAAGCGAAGCGATAAGAGAAGCGGAGCCAACGAGCCGGGCGCCGCAAGGGACGACGCGGGGCGTACACGCGAAAACGAAGAGCGCGCGTACCGTTCAGGGGCTGCGCAAAGAAGGGCAACGCACGTCTCGCGGAGGCCGGCCCCGTGAGTGTTGCGACGCCAAGTCCCACAGCGCCCTCGAGCCCCGGAACTTCCGGCAGTCTCGAAGGTTGTGTCGTCAGTGTTTCCCCCAACGACGGCGCCTACAATGCACAGCCTCTGCGACAGGACGATGACGGGCTCGAAGCGATGTGGGGACGTTCTCCGAATCCGACGTTTCACGGGGCGGAGACAAACGCGTCCGTCCGCGAAGCGGGAGACGGTGCGGCGTTCGACGCAGGCGTCTTTGTGGCGTGTCAGAACGGCGGAGACTGGGTGCCGCTGGCTCGCTCAACCGCAACCGCCGCGTGCCCCGCTGCCGCAAGTGCATCGTAAAAATCGATGTAGACCTCATCGACCGTGCGCTGCGCGACGAGGACTTCGACGAGGGTCGCGCCACCGCGCTGGTAATTAAATAGCGTCTTTTCGAGGACTTTGTCCGCGTCGGCCAAGACGCCGCCCGTGAAAAGGCGCACGCGCGCTGCTGCCGCGTCGTGGGCCGCGACCGCCTGACGGAGTTCGGTCACCGCGCCGATTTCCGCCCCCTCGACGGTCCACGCTGCCTGCTGCGCGCTCGCCGAAGCCGCGGAAACTTCCCCACGTTGCAGTCGGGAAAACGGGATCGGCACCGTGACTGTGCCGCCGACGAAATCGGAGGCGGGGAACGGGGCGGTACCCGAATGGACCGCGAAATTGTGCTGCCAGGTTGCCCCGACCGTCACGTCGAGGACGCGATTGCGGTTGGCCAGCACCAATGCCCAATCTGCTTGTGCTTTTCGTTGTTTTGCACGACGAAGATCGGGGCGAATTTGAAGCGCCTTGGGGGCGAGATCGACGGCAGAAAACTGACGCTGTGCCGCCTTTTCGAGGTCCCCCTCGAGAAGGAAAGGCGCTTGCTCCTCGGTGATCGATGTTCGGCCGAGAAATCCACGGAGTGCCGCATCGCGAATGCGCACGAGCCCCTCCGCTTCGAGCTCACCCGCGCGAAAGCGATTCGCCTCCACACGCGACTGAATGACCGTCGCTTCACCGACATCCCCGGCCCGCAGGCGCTCCTCATTGACGACGACGAGTTTCGTCAGGCTCGCGAGGGTGCGCTGCTTCCGTGCCCGCAGGAGGCGCGCGTAGAGGGCATCGACGAAAGCGTCGGCGGCATCGGCACGGAGGTTCCGAAGGGCATCTTCGAAATCGGCGCGCGCGACCTGAGTCCCCGCCTCGGCAACCGCTACGCGGGCGCCCCGTTGCCCGCCAATTTGGACCGGGACAGCCAATTGAAGGATCGTTGCGGTAGGGTTCCCTTGCTTGGTTACGTCGTATTGAAGGAGACCTGCGGTGACCAGAGGATCGGGGAAAATTTTGGCGATAGAAATCTGCGCGTCGGCGACGTCGATATCTAGGCGCTTCGCCGCAAGGGGGACGTTCTCCCGGGCCACCGCTGCGAGAAACGTCTCAAGGGTGAATTGGGGCGAAGGTTCTGTATTTGTGAAAGTTTGTCCAGCTGTCAGCTGGTTGGGGGCGGCTGCAGCCGCGGCAGGCCACGCGAGCGCAAGTGCAAGAACGAAGCGGGATGTCGCGCTCATAGGGCCTCGGGAGCGATGGACGAGACCGGCTTCGGGACCCGTCGCTCAATCACCAAATACAACGCCGGAAGGACAAGAAGCGTGAGGAGAGTCGCGCTCACAAGTCCACCGACGACGACGGTCGCGAGTGGCCGCTGCACGTCGGAGCCGATCCCGTGGGCGAGCGCCGCGGGGAGGAGCCCTAGGGTCGCCACGGTCGCCGTCATCAACACCGGTCGCAGCCGCTCGTGGGCCGCTTTCCGGACCGCTTCGACAAGTCCCTGACCTTCCTCCGGATGCGGCTGGAGCTGGTCTCTCATCTGGTTAAGGCTCGAGACCATAATGACGCCGTTCTGAACGGCGACGCCGAAGAGGGCAATGAAGCCGACGGCGCTGGATACGTTCAGCGTCATTCCGCGAACATGGAGCGCAATCATTCCTCCGAGCAGCGCAAGCGGGACGCTCGCGAGAATCATCGCTGCATGACGAACGGTGCCAAATGCGCCGTAGAGAAGGAGGAAGATGAGCGTGAGAACCATTGGCAAAATGACCGCAATTCGCGCTTGAGCGCGCTGCTGATTCTCGAATTGC
>JAAFHJ010000350.1 GCA_013298325.1 Myxococcales bacterium
CTGGGCCAACCCGAAGTCGAGGAGGAACGGATTCCCGCATCGATCGAGCATGATATTCCCAGGCTTGATATCGCGGTGAAGCACGCCTTTTTGGTGAACAAGCTTTAGTACTTCCAGTATTTCGTCGAGGAGCGCCAGCCCCTCTGCAACAGAAAGGGCTCCCGACTCGTTCACTTTCTCGCGCAATGTATGCCCGTCAACCTCTGCGAATGCCGCAAACGGGCGACCGTCGCTGGAAACGCCGTGGCCAAAAAACGCGGGGACCGCCGGATGACGGAGCTCCTCCACGATACCCACCTCACGCGCGAAACGGAGCATCGCGTCGGCATCGAGGGCCCATTCCGCCTTCACGACCTTCACGGCGAGCGCTTGTGCATCGCGATGACCGCGAAATACGTCGGCCATCCCCCCCTCGCCGATCCGGGGCCCGAGGGTCACTGGGTGACCGCCTATCAGGCACACAACCGGCAATGACGGGCGCTCGTTTGCAGTCATTTCCGGCTCCTCGTGGGTACGTCTGCCTGGGCCCGCCGCTCCGGCTCGTAGAACGCTCGTGTTGCGGTGGTGTCGAAGTCTCGCATGTCTGGAGCGGGGCGCTGTCTACATCCGCCGTGGGAATCGCGAAGGAGGCCGCGGTCGCGACGATGCGCGACGGACGGCCGCGAGTCGCCAGCCGCAGGTCCGCAAAAAAGCGCGGACCTCCGAAGCCAGCTCGGGCGCCCACGCACTGTCGATTTCGGCCGCCAGCACGACGATCCCCGACTCCGTCGTCGAAACCGCGAGGGTCGCCCCTTGCCGCCCCGCGACGGCGTCCAATTCACGAAGTGCTGTCAAGCGATCGCACGTAACGGCGGCTGTCGGCGACCGGAACGCGACCGAATCTCCGGTCAGAACCACGCGAAGCGTCGGCGTTCGCGAGAATGCCCACACGGCGATCGGCAGCGATGCCGCAAATGCCGCCAGGCCGCAAAGCTCGAGAGGACCCGCGTCGACGAGAGCAACGGTCGGGACGACGACGGCGAGGCCGAACCCGAGCCAGCAAAGCGCTGCGCGCGCGGCCCGCTCGAGGCGAAACAGCGTCGGATCGGCGACGAGAGGGAACGTCCGCATGCGTACTTTTTGCAGGTGGAGTGGGGGCGCTCCTCGTTTCATGCCGTCCCGTTTTTTCGGGCGCGCCGTGCCGCGATCGCATGGGTTGCGGCGGCGGCTCGGCCCCGGAGTCGATAGATCGTCGAGGGGTGCATGCCCAATCGCTCGCTCCCACGTCTCACGGAGCCTGCGGCGTCTGCGGCTTTCAAATAGCGCTCGGCCAGCTCCGCAACCGCCAATGCCTTGCCAACGCGAAAGGGATTTCGCAGGACGTCAGCTGCCGGCGGGTACAGGCAAATCGTCTGCGTCGCAATCAGGCCGATCGATGCGAGTTCGTTGACGGTGAGCACACCGACGACGAGCGAGGCCGTGCGCTCGTGAGGGCGACGTGTGAGTTCGCGAAGGGCATTGCGCTGCCCCTCGGTAAGGCTCGCGAGCGCGGGGACGACGATCTTGCGGCCAGGACCGTAGGCGGCGGCGAGAATCGCGGCGCGATCGGGACCGACGAAAAGGGGCCGTAAGTCCCTTGGAGCAATCGCATCGACCAACGCACGGCGATAGGTGGCCGGCCCAAAAACAGCTACCGGAGCGGTCGCACGCCGCGCCCGCGCGAGACATCCGGCCAACGCGAGCGATGATTGGGGACGCGCCGGGTTCACGGCGCCAGCGCCAAAGAAACAGGCCCGATCGGCAAGCATCCCGACCCCGCGCCCCAACGTGAACGGGGTCCCTTCCAGTACCTGGCGTTCGTCCAAACCTTCGTAAATCGTCCACGCTCCGCGAGACCCGGGCGCACGCACGAGCATTGTCGGCGGGACGGTCGCGCCCTCGGGGAGCGAGAGATCGTCGCTCATCGCGCCGTTGGCAACGACTGGATGCAGCGTCACGGCGCCGTCCCAGTCAAACGCCAGCGCCCACTCCCACGTTTCGGCGCTCATGCCCCCACCGCCGATTCGTTCCGACGATGCCGGGTCCCTAACGGTGGCGGCTGGTCGCTGGTCGCTGCCGCCAGGGCGCGGATACTCCGATAAAATTCCGGGAGCGCTTCTGCGGGAGGAGTGCCGCTTGCAAGCGTCGAACCGAGCGTCCGTACCGCAAATAGGCGAGGCGTTTCAGGCGCATAGATGTCAGCAAGTCGCACCAGCGCCGCTCCGTCCACGGTGGGCGCCGTCAGGGCCCATGGAACACCGAATCGCAGCGCGATCCCTGACGGAGTCGTTGCGACGTGCGCTTCGGAGAGGCAACCATGGGCGAGCCCGCGTCGCCAGAAGTTGCCGAGCGCGTCGACAAGTTGAAGAAAGATCCGTTCACCGACCGAAGGTCGGTCGTGCCGAACGAGCACCTGGTCGGTCTCCACCACAGATTCCGCCACGTACATGCCCCCATTCGAAAGGGGGCCGCAGGCCGTCAGCCGCGGTAGCGGTCCACCGATCGCGGAAAGGTGCGTGACATCGGAGAGCGGGAGCGTTTCGCGTCGGCCATTTGCGACGGTCGCGAGGACTTCTGCCGCGACGACACGAAGCCACACGTGCGCGCCCGACCTTCCATCAAGCGCCAGGTAGATGGCGCCACACGCGTCGACCAGCAAGCGTCGTAAGAGTCGAAAACGCCTCGCGATTATCGCCCCGAGTTCAAACGCCATTCGGTCCACCTTTCGAGCACCGGGGCGTCGCCATCCGGCTGGACGATGTCCTCCGCGTGCCGTGCGGTAAAATTACAGAACGTCATTAACGGGCGGCGCGAGGCTTCGCAAGGGCAAACGGACGGTGCGGCGCCGATGCTAAAAGCGGACGCCCGCCAGCGCGGCGACCCGGAACGTAAATGCGCTGCCTTGAAACGGGCGCCCGCCGCCTGCGTCGGCGTCCCCAGGGAGCCGGCGCCCGGCGCCGCCAGGGAAGAGCGCAAACTCCGGCCGGAGCTCGAGGACGAGGGGACCGTTCGGGGCGTAACCGATGCGCGCTCCCGCGATGATCGCGGCGTGGAAGCCTCGCGACCGATCGTGGCCGACCTCTCCTCCGGTGCACAGCGCCCCGGTGACCGTCAGCCCCGGCGCCGCGCCGCACATGGCGCCACCAACCGCGACACGCGTCGCGCCGGTCCACGCGGATGGTGTCCATTGCCCGGTTCCTTCGAACAAGAGCCACTGGCGTCGGTCCGTCCCGGCGTACCGGACGCTCGCAACGAGCGTCGGTGCTGCATGCGGCAGCATCCCCGGTGCGAGCATCGCCCCAGCAAGAATGGCGTGCGCAGGCGGGCGGGGGAGCGGTAGCGGTGCGGAGGGGGCGGCCGCGCGCGCAGTGACCGGGGCGGCCGGCGGGGCGTCAAGGGCCATCGCGCAGCTCAAGGCCATCGCCTCAAGAAGGGTCTCGCACGAGCGTTGTCCGTCGATCGACCGCACGACCGCGCGACCGCTCGGTTCTTCGATGACAAAGATGCCGCTGAATCTCTCTCCGTCACTCGCCCGATCGGGGACGACGAACGCGCGAATTCGCGCAGCCGGACCGCCGATCCGGCCGTTTTCTCGCAGCAACGCCTCGAAGGCGCGTTCGCTGGGGCACTCCTTCGGCGCGTACAACTCCACAACGACGTCCCCCCGCTTCTCGCGGTCATCGCTCCGTCCGTCAAGGGAGGTGGGGGACGCTGACCGAGACCGAGCGGGGACGACGTCGACCCCTGCAATGCCGCCCAGCAGCACAGCGGCCAGCAGGGGCGGCGCCATCGCCACGACATTCATGATGACACATGGTACGCAAAGAGCGGTACGATGGTCGCGGAAATCGTGGAAGCGGACGGAATTTTGTGGGAAGGCGAACGGGACGAGAAGGGAATGGGTCGCGTAACGCCGCGCGCCCTTGAATTCCTGTGTTCACGCCCCTGCTCCCTTCCAGCCACGAACTTTTTGAGCGCTACGCCGATCAGGTGTGGCGTCAGGTCCACCGTTTCGGCGTGTCCCCGAACGAACGGGACGACGCGTTCCAGGAGGTGTTCGTGATTGCACACATGCAGCGCGCGCGATTCGACGGTCGTGCGGAGCCCGGCGCCTGGCTTCGCGGGATCACCTTCAACGTTGCGTTGCGGTTCCGAGAGCGCGCCCAACGAGGACGTGAGCTGCCGACCGAAGACGTGGACCGCGTCGGCCCGACGCCGAACCCGGAGCAGGCCCTCGAGCGGAAGCAGGACGTCCTACGCGTTCGCGAACTCCTCGCCCAACTCCCCGACGCACTTCGGGAAGTTTTCGTCCTTTACGAGGTGGAGGAACTCTCCTGCGAGGAGATTGCGACGCTCACGGGGGTTGAAGTCGGGACGGTGTATTCGCGCCTGTTTCGTGCCCGCGAACGGTTCGAAGACGTCGTACGAAGGGGCGACGTGGCCGCGCGATGGATGGCCCGTGTGCGGGAGACCCCATGAACGGCCCGCGTCGCTTTTCCGAGGACCCGGAGGTTCGACAGGCCCTTCACGAGGCTGCCGACGTACCTCGGCTCTCCGAAGCGCGGCGCGCCGCGTTCCGGGATGCCCTTGCGACGACGTTTCTTGCCGCTCCGTCGCCTCCGGTGCGCGGGCCCGCAAAGGTCCCCTTGCTGGTTGGTGCAAGCGCCGCTGGACTCGGCGTCCTCGCGCTCGCTGTCGCACTCGTGCGAACGCCGCATGACCACGTCGAACCGCGAATGCCGCCGCCGCGAGATTTGCTTTCGGCCCGCACATCGCCCCCGCCCGAGGCGTCGCCGCCGTCGACCCCCGCAGTACCGTCGTCAGCCCTCACCGCGGCGCCGCGAGCCGTCACAAACGTCCCCGCGCCCCCGGCCTCGTCGCCCCCGTCGTCCCCAGAGGACGCGCTAGCGGCCGAGCTCGTCCTTCTCCGCACGGCTCGAGCATTTGCGACCGCCGATCCCGCACGGGCGCAAGGGGCCCTTGAAGCGCATCGCCAGCGTTTTCCGGCGGGGAAGCTAGCGATGGAGCGCGACGTCCTCCTCGTCGAAGTGCTCTTCCGGCGCGGCGACGTCGCCCGCGCGACCGCGCTCCGAAATGACCTACTCCGCGGATCCCCGAGCGGCCCGTTTGCACGGCGACTCGAGCGCGCGTCCGAAAAATAAAACGACCATGTGTCGTTTTGCGGAAGGTGAGAGCGGTGAACTCGGAATCCCGACCGCCACGGCGCATTGCTGTGGCCATCAAAGCGCACCCGGCGCGTCGCGGAGATTCACATGACTCGATCGAAACTTCGAATCGGACTGCTTTCCACTCTATTTACGCTTTTCGCCGGCTGCGGCACGTCGGAGCCTTCGGGCTCGGGCGGGGCCGTCGTGGCGGTGCCCGCGCGCGAGACGGCATCGTCGACGGTGGCGTTTGCGCAGCGATTTGTGGAGGCGCTGCCGGCGGTATCGTCGCCGGGGCTGGAGTTCGGGAAGGCGGCCGCTCCGCGCCCGATGCTTGGGGCGTCGGCGGTTCGGTCGTTTCTGACGAGCGACGGTGGGCTGCGTGCGGCGTTCAAGCCGGGGCAGGAG
>JAAFHJ010000348.1 GCA_013298325.1 Myxococcales bacterium
GTCCGTGAGCGAAACCTCTACCGCGGCGACGGGGAGACGAACACGACCCACTACGGGCAGCACCTCGACGACAATCGGATTTCCCGGATCTGGACCGAGCTCCTTGAGAGCTCACGCTTCGATGCACGCAAAGAGGAAATCGCCCGCTTCAATGCGGAATCTCCGCGCATCAAACGGGGAATCGCCATTACGCCGGTGAAGTTCGGCATCTCGTTCACGGCGACCTTCTTGAACCAGGCCGGCGCCCTCGTCCTCATTTACCGGGACGGCACCGTCCAGGTGAACCATGGCGGCACCGAGATGGGGCAGGGGCTCTATACGAAGATGCTCGGCGTCGCCGCGCGCGAGCTCGGAGCCGACCCTTCCACGATCCGCGTGATGAAGACGACGACCGACAAAGTCCCGAACACGTCGGCCACTGCCGCGTCGGCCGGGGCCGATCTCAACGGCCAGGCGGTCGCCGATGCCTGCCGCCAGCTCGTGGAACGCCTTCGGCCGGTCGCCGCCGAACTCCTCGCGGCGAAGCTGGAAAAGCTCCCGCGCGACATCGCCTTCGAAGAGGGCTTTGTCTTCGAGCGGAGCCAGCCGGCGGTTAAGGTCCCCTTCGGAGAGGTCGCCGAGCGGGCCTATTTCCAGCAGATCGCCCTCTCAGCGACCGGCTTCTACCGGACGCCCGGCATCGGCTACGACAAGGCAAAGGGGAAGGGGAAACCGTTCTACTATTTCGCCTACGGGGCAGCCGTTTCTGAGGTGGAAATTGACGGGTATTCGGGAATGAAGCGCGTCCGCGCCGTCGACATCCTGCACGATGTTGGCGAGTCGTTGAACCCGTCGATCGACCGCGGTCAGATCGAGGGGGCCTTCGTCCAGGGCATGGGCTGGCTCACCGCCGAAGAGCTCGCCTGGAACGGCAAGGGGCGCCTCCTCTCCCACTCGGCGAGCACCTACCAGATCCCCTCGATCGGCGACGCGCCGGAACATTTCCAGGTCTCGCTGCTCCCGAAGGCACCGCAGGCGGGGACGATTCACGGCTCGAAGGCGGTCGGTGAACCGCCGCTCATGCTCGCGATTTCCGTCCGCGAAGCGCTCCGGGATGCCGTCTCTGCGTTCGGCGAAGCCGTCGATGGCAGCCGTGCGGTGCCGCTCGGGTGCCCGGCGACCCACGAGGCGATCTTCGCGGCGATTCAATCGCGCATCGGCCGCGCAGAAGCGGCCGAATAGGCGCAAAACAATGGGGCTAGTATTCTAGTTGCAGGCCCTGGGCTGCGCACTCCGGAAGTCGCAGCCCTTTCCGCCGCTTGCTTCGTTGCATTCTGCAGGCAAAAACGTCGTCGGCTTTCCATCCCAGCAGCTGCGGGCCCAGCGCGTGATCTGCGCGCGGGCCGCCTTTCCGGCCGGCGTATTGCACGCCGCGAAGCCGTGGGCGCCGTAGCCGGGATCGAAGGGGACCTGGTACTGGGCGAGGGCGACGCCAGCGCCGTCGACGCGCTCGACGCCCTCGATGCCGACGATCGGCTGGAGGGCCGGCGTGAGCATTTTTGCGTGGAGTGCGCGCCCGAGGAAGGCGGTGCCGATGTTCGGAACGACCGGGTCGTCGATGCTCTCTTGGAGGATGTAGAAGGGCTCGCCGGCGGTGTCTTTCTCGACGACATCGGCCCAGACCGAGCTGTCGACGCCGTCGAGTTGGGTCTGCGCGTAGCCGATGGCGAGGCGGAGATCGACGAAGGTGCCGTAGCTCGCGGAGAGCAATGCGGCAGCGTTGTCGAAAATAATTGATTTTACAAGGAAATGGGCCCAGCCCCCCGCGGGGACGTTGAAAGCGCCGTAACGGATCGTCGGGTCGGCGAAGGTGACGACGGAGCCCATGATCCCACCGAGTGAGCCGCCGGCCCAGATCGGTTCTGCCGGGTTCGGGCGGCGCCCCTTCGCCGGATTGGCGATGTTCTGGGGGCCGAGGGTGTCGGCGGCGAGGAGGTCGCCGAGCTTCGTCTCCAGCATTTTCTGCATCGCCGCGCCGTTGACGAGCGACTGGAGGAGCCGCCCGAGGACGCCATGGGAGCCGGAGAGCGACTGGACGAGCGTCGTGATGTTTCCGAGGGCGGTCTTGTCGGTCCAGCCATCGAACTCGTAATTCGACTTGCCGGCCCCTTCGAGGGCGAGATCGGCGTCGAAGGCGTCGTCGTCGACGTTCCCGCCCGCACCGTGCCCCCAGAACACCATCCGGTAGTCGCCGGTGCCGCGCGGGATCATCACGCGGAAAGGTGCATCCTGCACCCCTTGCGCGATCGGCTTCCCGGCGTCGTCGAAGGTGAGGTGGTACTTTTCGCCTGTAAACTTAGGCACTCCCGAGAGGTGCCCGCGCACGATCGCGAGGACGGGGCCGCTGTCGAAGGTCGTGACTTTGTCGGCGACGGCGGTGACCTTTCCGTCCACGACCGCCTGCTCGGCCGCCTTTCGCGCCGCCACGATCGGGAGCTTCGGCGTCTCCGCCTCGCGGGTCGTGAACTCGGTGAGGCGCACGACGTGGGCGAGGTCGACATTCGCCTTCTTCAGGGCGGCCCGCGTTGGCGCGTAATAGGCGCGCAGATCGGCCTCTTCTTGGCTTGCCGGTTCGGCGCGCTCAAGGGCGATGAGAAGTGCGCGATTTGCGTTAAGTTTTGAGGTTTTGGCAACGCCGTCGTCGTCGGTGACGGTCACGGTTGCGTCGTCGGTAACGACCCCGATGTAGTCGTGTTTCGGCGCGTACGGTGCGAGCGGGTAGAGCACCAAGAGGCTCTCCTTGCCGGCCGTCGACACGTCGTCGGCGGTCACGACCTCGGTCCGCTGGGGAATCTTCGCCCCAGTCGCGGCGTCGATCAGGGACCCCGCCTTGTCGAAGAGGACCGGATCTACCGTGCCGATCGCCCCAAAGAAAACCGGCTGAACCCGGGAAAATCCCTCGGCGCGGTTGATGAGCGACGGTTCGTCGTCGGTCCCGAGGAGGGAGCTTTTGTTCATCGCCACGCGGATCGACGTCGGGCTCGTCGCGTCGGCCTTTGCGTAGTGGTTCGACGGAAACGGGAGGATGCAGCGCGTGTCGTCGGTCGGGCCGCAGGCGAGCGTCAGCGGCGTCCGGTCGCCTTCCGCGCGGGGCGTTGCGTCGTAGGTCGTGCTGCAGCCGCCCCCGGCGACGGACAGGGCGACGACAAACGGGATAACGGCGGCAGAAAGCGGAGCAAAGGTGCGGCGGAACTTCATGATCGGGCGGCCTCAGTCATGCCACGATCACAGGCGCATCGCACGCGCAAGTCCCGAAAAAAATGCGCCGCGATGCGTTGTTGTTGCGCGTCTCGGTGCCATTCCGTAGGCGCTAGGTTCATGAGCATCCGCTACGCACTTACGATTGAAGGAATGCACTGTGGCGCCTGCGTTCGACGGGTGCAGCATGCACTCACCGAGGCGGGGGCGACCGAAGTCACGGTCGCCCTCGGGCAGGCGGAGGCGACCGTCGACGACGTGCCCGAAGGGGAACTCCGAAGGGCCGTCGAAGATCTCGGCTTCCCCGTTTCCGGCGTCGCCGCGATCGCTGGCGACGCGTGACGCCGACCGATCCCGGCGCTGCGATCGTCGTCCCGGTAGGCGGGATGACCTGCGGCGCCTGCACGGGGGCTGTAGAGCGCGCGGTCGGCCAGGTGGCTGGGGTCGTCGGCGCGGCGGCGAGCCTCGAAACGCGTGCAGTACGCATCGAAATGGGGGCCGACGGCGACCGCGACGCGATCGCGCTTGCCGTCGTAGCTGCCGTCGAAAAAGCCGGCTATGCCGCCGAGATACCTGATCCTGACGGCGATGAGGCGACACGCATTCGTGCACGGGATCTCGCCGAGGCGAAGGAGGCCTCCGCCCTCTTCCAGCGCTCCCTCGGGGCGATCGGAATCGGTGTACTCCTCATGCTTCTGGCGCCGCTGTCGATGGACCGCAGCCACGTGATGCATGCAGATGCCATGCATCGAGGGATCGCAAACCTGTTCACGGCGGTCGCTCCGGTCGTCTACCGGGCGCCGCCGGAGGCCTACCTGGCGGCGTCGTGGACGTTGGCGCTCGGCACGCTGGCCCTGGTCGGTCGTGCGCCGTTCTGGCGCGCCTTCAAAGCGGCGCGGGGCGGCCACGGAACGATGGACACCCTCGTCGTCTTATCGGCCCTCGCATCGCTCGCCCTCTCGGCGGCGACGCTCGCCGCCCCGATGCCCGAGTCCTACCTCGACGGCGCGGTCATGGTATTTGGTTTCACGGGGCTTGGCCGGGCCCTCGAAGCGCGCGCGAAGCGAGCGACCGGGAGCGCGTTGGTCTCCCTCGCCGCACTGACCGTCGACGACGTCACCGTCCTCGACGAAAGTGGCGCGGCGAAGACGCTCCCACGCGCGCTCCTCCGAAAGGGGGATCGGCTCCGGATTTTGCCGGGGGCCCGCATTGCCGCCGATGCCATCGTGTCCAGCGGAACGAGCCGCATCGATGAAGCGAGCCTGACCGGCGAGCCGTTGCCGCGGACGGTGACCGTCGGCGACAAACTTGTGCAGGGTACACTTAACTCCGACAGCCCCCTCGATGCGACGGTGATCGCGGCTGGTCGCGATGGGACGTTGGGGCGACTCCTGACGGCCCTCGAACTCGCAAGTACGGAAAAAGCATCTGGATTTGGCTGGGTTGACGGGATCGCCGCACGCTTCGTCCCGGCGCTTCTTGCCGTCGCCACGCTTGCCGCACTCGGGTGGTGGATCTTCGGCGCCGGCGGGGCGTACGCGGCCCGCATCTTCGCCTCGGTCGTCGCCGTCGCCTGCCCATGCGCCCTTGGCCTCGCGATTCCGATCGCCGCGTCGGCGGCGACGACACGCGCCGCGAAAGCGGGCCTCTACGTCCGTGGTGCCCGCGCCTTCGCGAAGATCGGCGACGTTCGCCACCTCGTTTGCGACAAGACGGGCACGCTCACCGTTGGGGCGCCAACGGTTGCATCCTGCACGTGGTTTCCGGCCGCCGACGAACCGCCGCACACGCGCAAGGCGGTCTACGAAGCGGTGAAGGCCCTCGAAGGGAAGAGCGAGCACGTCCTCGCGAAGGCGCTGGTCGCGTGGGCGGATGCGTCGGGGAAGCCCCGTCTACGGCCGGCTCGGGACGTCGTCGTGACCCCCGGCCGCGGCCTCGCCGGGACCATCGACGGGATCCGCTGGGCGATCGGCGACGCAACCTTTCTTCCGCCGGAAATGCAGCAAAGCGTGGGAGCTGCCTCGGTGTTTGTCCTCGCCGGCGGCGCCCCCATTGCCGCCCTCACGCTCACCGACGAAGTGCGACCCGAGGCCGCGGAGCTCGTGCGCGCCGCCCATGCAGAAGGGTGGAAGGTGCATCTATTTTCTGGGGACCGGTCACCGGCGGTCGCCGAGATCGGGGAGGCGCTTGGCATCGACGACGCGCGCGGAGGCATGCTCCCTGCCGACAAGGCGGCGGCGATTCGCGCGCTCCGCGACGGCGACAGCGTCGTAGCGATGATTGGGGACGGATTGAACGACGCGCCTGCCCTCGCAGAAGCCGATTTGTCGCTTGCACCGGGGGGCGCCGTTGCGGCGAGTCTTGCCGTCGCCGACGTGGTGTTTTTGCG
>JAAFHJ010000035.1 GCA_013298325.1 Myxococcales bacterium
GGCCCGCGCTCCCAGGCCAACTACGGCGGCGTAGGCGCCCGCGTGAGCGTCCATCCGGCCCCGCCCGAGCCGCCGCCGGCGCTCGCCCCGTCGTTGCTCCCGTCGGCCGATCCTGCGGCTGCCGTCGTCAATGCGCCGCCGGAAGATGCGCCGGTCGTGCCGGTCACCACCGAAGAATTGCGCCGCGCCGCCGCCGATTTGCGCGATCAAGGGGTCGCATTTGACGTCTCCGGTGCCGCCGAATACCGCCAATTTCGCTTCCAGAGCGGCGGCCGCGACAACACGATTCCCCCCGATGGCTATCGGGCAACCGGGGGTGCCCGCGTCGGCTGGGACGGGCGCAATTTCGGCTTTCGTGCCGGCCTCAGTTACTTCCCCTACTTCAACTCGGAGTCGTCGAAGAAGCTCAGCGGTGTCGCCTTCCCTGAGCTTGCAATTCGCCTGGGAGATCGCCAAAACTTCGCGTTTTCCTTTGGGATGGGGAGCTACGACCCGGTGCTCCTCTTGCATCCCGCCGTAGCCTTCTTGGGCCTCCAGAAGCGCCTCGTCGACGGAACGGAACTGCAAGGGTATCTCGCATTGACTGCCGCGAGCGATGCCCAACTTGCCGGGCGCGTCGATATTCGCGGCTATGTCCCATTGACGCACCCAAACGGCGCCGGTCGTTTCGATTTGAACCTCGGCGTCGCCGCGATGCTCGCCGACACGGTCCGCCCCGAAGGGCGCCTCGGCGTCCGCTACGGGTTCTGAGGCTTCTTCACGACGAAGACGGTGAAGATCCCCTCGGTGAAGCGCTCGGTGACCGTGCCGAGCGCTTCCGCGTTCTTCGCAGCCCCGTCTAGCCCTTCCCGGGAGCGGCCGCCGTCGTAGAGATAGGCGATCGTCGACGCCGCCTCGAAGCGGGGGCGGTAGGGGCGATAGCGCTCTTCGCGGGCATGGATCGGCACGACGATGATCGATTCTTCCCAAAGAAAATCAAGACGATAGCAGGCCCAATAGTCGGCCGTCGCCGCCGCGATCCCGCGCGCTTCGAGGTCCTTCCGGAGGGCGCGCTCGTCGTCACCACGACCGACCGCCGAGCGTGTCACCCCAAACGGGAGGTAACCGACCCACGCACAGATGCTCGACGACAGGAGCCAAGGTGCCAAAACTACTGCAAATTTTCGCGGTCCGAGCAGATAAGCGGCCGGGAGAAAGGCAAACGGCGCGGCGATCACGAGGCCGGCCAGGTAGCGCATCGCGAAGTGGTCAAAGACCATCACCGACCCGAGGAAGCTCCCAAGGTTTGCCACGATCGTCGCAAGGCCGAGGAGACCGGCGACCCGCAAAAGCCCTGGAATTTTTCGGGAAAAAGCGAGGGGGAGCGCACTCGCCGCCAGCGCACAAAAAGCAAACGCGCCAAGCCACCGGAGCGGCGTGAGGCCCGCCGGCGCCGTCCATAGCTCCCAGTCCATCAGGTGCTTCGGCGCCCACGCCTCCAGGGCAAGCGCCCAAGGAAGGCACGTTTTCTGAAGAATTTCCGCGTTGTGCGCGAACCGGGACGGGTCGAGTCCGAGCGTCCCATTCTGAGCGGCCGCCGAATGCCGGAGGAGCCACGGAGGCATCTGACCGAGGAGCGCCCCACCGGCGAGAACCGCGCCCGTCGCCGCCGCCTGCGCCCCACGCCCGGTGGCTTCCGCCGCACGCAGTTCGAAGAGGGCGGGGAGGATGGCTGCCGCGAAAATTGCTGGAGAAAACAGGAGCGCGTAGGGGTCGGCGTAGGTCGCCACGCCGGCGAGCGCCACGGCGATCCCCCGGTACCAAAGGCGCCTCGGAGGTGGTGCGGTCGCCGCTACCAGCGCCAGCAACAGTCCACAGATCGCGATCGTGATCGAAGCCTGCCGCGGAGGATTCAATGCATACGAATGCACCGATGGTGGCGTAAATACAAAGAGCGTTGCGGCGAGAAAGGCGAGCGAATCGGCGTGCCCCTTTGCCGCCAAGAGCCGCCGCGCCCCTTCGAAAAGGGCAAAGGTCAGCAGCACCTGGAGGGCGAGCGCCGAGGCGAGGAGCACCGTCGGTCCGCTCCCGAAGATCGCGAAGAGCAGCGCCGCCCAGAGGGAATCGGTGCTGCTCTGGTAGCCGCTCCCCCAGAGGAACGGCGCCCATTCCTGAGGAAAATGGCGTGCTTGCAGGCCGACGACCGCCACGTCCGAGTTGAGTCCCCACGCGTTCGCCAGCACCGGCCACCGGAAGCCGATGGACAGGGCGAGCAGCGCGAGGCGCAGCAACCAGCGATGACGGCGCTCCTTCACCCCAGAAATCCGCGTTCGACGCTCGCGTAGTCGGCGGCGACGTCGAGTCGCGCGAGCACCGAATAGAAGCCGAATTGAAGCCGGTTCATGAAGATCATGTCTGCCGGCAGATTAAAGAACTGATCGTCAGGGACGGTGCGTGCAAGCTGCCCCATGTCTTTCATTTGAGACACGAGCGAAGCGGCCCAGTCCCGCGTGATCCGGTAGGGGCTTCCAAAGAGGGGCTCGAAGCAGATCCGCGTGTAGTCGTAGGCGGCCTGCTCAAGGGCGCCCGGGCGCGCGCCGATCAGAAAGTCCATGCTTTCTCGGAACTTCGGTTCGTCGCCCCGGGTGCCAGCCCGGTGCATTTCTCGCGCGTGCACGAGGTGGTCTTCCGGGAGCGTCTGCACGCAGCCGTGGTCGAGGAAGACGACGACGCCGTTCTCCTGGAAAAAGTAGTTGCCCGGGTGGGGATCGGCGTTGAAGCGCCCACCGATGAGCGTCCCCTTGAAGACAAACCGCCAGAGCGTCTCCGCCCACGCCTTCCGTTCCGCCTCCGGGCGGAGCGCCGCTTCGTCGATGTCGAGGCCGCTCATGAACTCGGTCGTGAGCACGCTCTTCGACGAATGACTTCGGTAGACTTTCGGGATTCGAATCGTCGGATCGTTGGCGTGGATTTCCGCAAACCGCTCGGTGTGGGTCGCCTCGAGCTCGTAGTCGAGCTCTTCGCGAAACCGAGTGCTCACGACGTCGACGAACTTCTTCGTCTCGAAGCGCCCGGCCCCCATGACCGTGGAGAAACCATCAAGAAATTTGATATTTCCGAGGTCGGCTTCGACCGCTTCCCGGATCCCCGCGTGCTGGACTTTGACGGCGACCGTCGTACCGTCCGGGAGCCACGCTTTGTGGACCTGGCCCATCGATGCGCTGGCGACTGGCGTGTTTTCAAACTTCGAAAAGAGCGTTTCGATCGGCGCGCCGAGCTCTTTTTCAATGGTGCTTCGGATCTCTTGGGCCGTCGATCGCGGCGCCTGAGAACGGAGCAATTTGAGGGCCCCCTCGTAGACGTCGCGCTGCCCTTCGGGGACGACGCCGTCGACGTAGGAGGCCATTTGTCCGACCTTCGCTGCAAGGCCGCGGAGGCGCCCAAGGACGAGGAGCGCCTTTGCCGCCCCGGCGTCGTCGGCCTCTTTTTTCAACAGCATGCCGGCGCCGGTCCGCACGCCAAGGCTGGCGAGCTGGGCGAAACGGCCGAGTCGTGAGGTCGGGATCTTTTTCTCCACGGCGGTTTTCTCCTTAAACGAATCGCAGCCACCTTCCGATGCTCGCGCGACGCTTTCCCGCACGCGGCGCGTCGATTTCCACGTAGATTCCCGTCCGTGCGCGACGAAACTCCCGAAGAGAAGCTCCTTCTTGTTGTCCAGCGGGCCCTCGGAGCGAGCTCGGTCCGCGTAGCGGCCGCCGGGACGCCGCCCCCCGAAGCCGACAACGTCCTCGCGACGCATCTCGCCGATGGTCGCGTGATCATTGCAGTATTTGAGAAGGCACCCGAGGATGCCGCCGAGAAAAGGGCCCGTCTGGAGGCGTTCGCCACCTCCTTCGAAGCACCCGGACCGCCGCGCCGGCGCGTCCCCGTGGCGCCGACGGCCGCGCTGGACGACGAACTTCGCGTCCTCGCCAAGCGGGCAGGCGCCCAAGAAGCGCTCGTGATCGACGCCCAGTCGCCGGTCGTGTGGGGCGCTTCGACGGGAGGGGCGCGCCGCGTGCCGCTCGTTTCCCCCCTCGACGTCTCGAGCCCCTTCCTCGTCGGCGGTGCCCCCGCCCACGACTTTGACGACGTCGACGAAGACCTTCCGCCAAGTACCGAAGCTTTCGACGAAAATGATCGCGAGGCACTTCTCGAAGCGGTGCGCAGCCACCCGGATGTACACGCCGTCGCCCGCGGGAAGACGCTCGCGGGGACCTACACGTTCCTCCTCACGCCGCCTCCTGCGGAGCCGATCGCGCGCATCGGTCGCTCGGATCCGCAGGGCCCCAAGAGTGCGCCGAACCCGCCGGTGCTCACGGTCTCTGCCGACGTGCACCTGCACTCCTTTAACGACATCTACCTGGTTTTGTTGCCATTTCGCCCGTACTCCGACGAGTCCGAGCGGACCGAAATCGACCAGCTCGCCGTCGCCCGTGCCATCGCGGAATCGATCGGTCGCATCGAGCGCCTCGTGAGCGCGCTGCCGCCCCTCGACCCCGATCCGGCCGCCGGCGCCGTCGTCGCCTTCCGCCGCCGCCCCCGCTGACTTTCGGAAGCGCCACTCGCAAAAAGACCCCCGAGCTTTCGCTTGGGGGTCTTTGCGTCGGTCGCTCAGGACCGGCTCGTCACTTCAGCGCGCATACGGTCGCTTGGGCGGCCGAGGCGGTCGATGTGCCGATGTAGCGATCGACGAGCGTGCTCGTCGTCCCGGGGATCTTGCTGCAATTTCCGTTGAATTCCGCCGACTTCGCTGCACAGCTTCCGCCGGCGCCGTCTTTCGTGCAGAAGGTCGGCGCGTAGCCGTACTTGTCGGCGCAGGAGCCGGCGCAGGGCACCGTGCAGTAGCCGCCGGCCGCGGTCTTCTTGCAGGTGGCGGCGGTCGACCCGACCTTAAACGCGCAGTCGCTGTCGGCTTTGCAGACGGTCCCGATGAAGGGGCCGGAGGTGTCGGCCGGGAGGCGTGCGCCCGTGAGCGCGTCGCGGAGCGGCTTTCCGGCTGCCGCGCAGTAGTTGGCGGTGATCGGGCGTGCCCGGTCGTAGGCGCACACGAAGTTCGGAAAGTCGCGAGAATCCCACGTCTTGTAGATCTTTGCGTCGGCGCCGGTCGGGCGTTTCACGCCGTCAAGCGCCGGATAGTCGACGTCGACGAGCTTGCCTTCCGGCGACTTGTCGATGTCGAAGCTCACGTGGACGTTAAACGTTGTGTTGTTGATGACTTCGCTCGACTTGTGGAGCTTGGTCATGTCGACGCCGAGGAGGTGCGCCATTTCGACGACGTGCTCCCCCTGCATGCGCTGGCAGCCGTGGCTCACCTGGCCGCGGATCAGGCGCCACTCGAAATCACCCGGGTCGTCGCCGCCAGCCACGCTCGTGATCGGGCCGTGAAAGGCGAGGCCGCGCGCGCGGTTGTAGGCCATGAAGGGGAAGCCGCCCCAGGGGTTTTCCGCGGAGGGGACGTAGGGGCTGATGCGGAGGCCGTCGTAGTCGCCGGGGCCGACCGGCTGCTTGCCGGTGATCGGGTCGATCTTTCCGGTCGCCACCGGGTAGACGAGGAACACCTGCTGCTGGCCGTTCACCATTGCACCCAAGTTCGCGTAAAACGGGAGCTTTCCGGTGAACGTCTTCGGCACGAGGCCAGTCACACGCACCGTGTGGGCGCTCAATGAGACGACCACCGAGGGCTTCTCGAGGGACGGCATCATGCCCGAGTAGACCCACTGGGGGGACGGCTTGCCGTTCTTCTCGACGTTCTTCAACTCATCGGCGAACGGGTCCGACGTATCGCCAGAACCGCTGGAAATATCTTCCGAATCGGCGGTGCAAGCGAAGGATGCCGCTGCGAGGGGCAGAGCGGCAAGAAGAGCGAAAAGGGCGCGGCGCTTCGACACGGGGGACCTCCAAAACTACGGCGATCGGTGGCGCCCGCACCCCGCGACCGAGTCGCGCGCACGGGTCACCTTTGTCGCTATCACGTCGCGTTTCCGCCGCCGCTGGTAAAAAATAGCTCACCCACAGAGGCGCCAATGTCGCAGAGACGTCCCCGGGGGGACGGTTCACCAGGCGAACCAGCGGGGGTTCATCTGCGTCCAGGCGGTCGGCCGGTTCGCGTCGCCGCTCGGCATCACGAGCGAGCCGACGTAATCGGCGTGGGCGTACACGTCTCCAATCGTCTCCGCCATCGTGGCTGCGTCGTTCGCGTCGAGGACGCCGGTGCTTGTCGCTTTGTAAAATTGGGCAGTTACGCGAATCGGAAACGCCGGGTCGCGCTCGAGGCGCAGGCCGGGCCCCTCCACGAACGGGCCGAGCTTGGGGCCATGGCCGACGACGGCGGTCTCCACGTCGCTTCGACGCGACCGTTCGGGGGCCGCCGCTTGGGCCGCCGGTGCTGCCGGTGCCCCCTTTGCGAAGCCTCCGCCACCGATTCCGCCGAAATCGGCATCTTCGTAGGCGGCGGCGCGGACCGGTGCGCGGTGTTTGAGCGGGACCTGAACGAGGAACACCACATCGGCGCCGCGGGCAATCGAGCTCTTTTCGTCTTCGGTGCGCGGCCCCCCCTGGGCGGCAATTCGCTGCTCGACGTCGCTCTTGCGCTCCGCGGTGAACGCCGACCGTGAGCCGTGGTCGTTAAAATAGAGTTCCTGGCCGTGACGACCAGGGCCCGAGCTGTCTTCAGGCCGGTTCTCGATGACCTTGATCGAGGTCCCCTGGCGCGTAACGAGGATCGTGAGTACCGCCGGAGATCCCGGATACGATTGGTAATTGTAGACGACCGGGTTGAACGTGACCTTCCCGGAGGGCGGCACCGGCAAGAGCACCGCCTGGCCGGAAACGAGGAAGTGACTGTCTCGGCCGGCGAGGAGGTTGCCGTCGCCGAGGATGCTTGAGGCGTCGCTCGAGTAGGAGCGGATGTCGCCGAGGACCTTCGTCAGCGGGACCGACCGCAAGCTCCCACCGCCGCCGGCGGCGTTGCCGACGCGTACCCAGAACCGATCGGCGGGGATATCGCCCGTTTTATCTGTGAAATTCGGGAAACGGACGACCGGGAGCGCCTCCGCGCGCCAGTTGTTGTTTTCGTCGCGGTGGCGCACCTGGAGGGTGAGATCGGTGATGTTGGGGCCGACCGAGCTGCCGACCGAGCGCCCGGTGTCTTCCCAGGCGACGTTCATGATCGAAAGGCCGTGGCGGGTCACCACGCGCTGGGAGGCCGGGTCCTGGGGGAGGGCGACGGTCGCGGCGATGGCGCGCTCCAGGGCGAGGTTCGCGCTGCGATCGAAGCGGGGCTCTTCCGTCGTCGTCGGCCGGTTGCCGGAAATGCCGAAGAAGGGGCCCTCGTCGCCGCCGGGGCCGTCGTTCGCAAGGACCTTCCCCCCGCCGACGCCGGTCGAGCCGCCGGAGGCGAAAACCTTGTCATTTTCTGACTTTTCCGGGACAGCCTTCGCCATCGGCTCCGGGCGAGTGCAGGCGACTCCCGTGAGTCCGGCAACGAGAGCGAGGGCGAGAAGGGGCATCGAACGGCGCATGGCGAACTCCACCGGGTAGGCAGCCCGAGACGTTCGGGGCCGCAGAAAGGTCGCTCTGGAACGGCGGCGGCGTCGGAAAGTTTTCACCCCTCGGAAAAAAACTCCGCGCACGTTGACGTCGCGGCGCTGCCGGGCAAACCTCCCGCCCTTCATGACCACCCAAGGCACCCTTCGCGGAAAGACCCTGTTCATCACCGGCGCGAGCCGTGGCATCGGAAAGGCGATCGCGCTCCGAGCCGCCGCCGACGGCGCAAACGTTGTCATCGCCGCCAAGACCTCAGAACCACACCCAAAACTGCCGGGGACGATCTACTCCGCCGCCGAGGAAGTCGTCGCGGCGGGCGGAAAAGCGCTCCCGTTGGTGGTCGACGTTCGCTCGGAAGAGTCGGTCCAGGCGGCGGTCGCGGCGGCGGTCTCAGCCTTCGGCGGGATCGACATCCTCGTCAACAACGCGAGCGCCATCTTCCTCGCCGGCACGGAGGGGACGCCGATGAAGCGCTTCGACTTGATGCACCAAGTGAACACCCGAGGCACCTACCTCTGCTCGCAGGTCTGTCTTCCGTACCTTCAAAAGGCGGAAAATCCCCATATTTTGAACCTTTCCCCGCCGCTCAACTTCGACCCGAAGTGGTTTGGCCCCCACGTCGCCTACAGCATCGCTAAGTACGGCATGAGCCTCTGCGTCCTCGGAATGGCCGAGGAATACCGAGGAAAAGTCGCCGTGAACGCCCTCTGGCCGCGGACGGTCATCGCGACCGCCGCCGTCGAGAACCTCCTCGGCGGGCAAGACACCCTCCGCGGCAGCCGAAAGCCGGAAATTTGCGCCGACGCCGCCCACGCGATCTTCCTCCGCCCGGCGAAGACAACCTCTGGAAATTTCTACATCGACGACGAAGTGCTCGCCGCGGAAGGCGTCACCAACTTCGACGGTTACGCGTTGGTCCCTGGCGCCGAGCTGTTTCCCGATTTCTTCGTCTGAGTTGAGGCACGCGCGCGACGCAAAATTGCCGGAAATGGCCCGCTGGGTTTGCGCAAACTTCACCTGGCGCTCCGAAGTGCGCGTGGTACGACGCACGCCGATACGCCCCTTTTTCGCTGAGGAACTGATGCGAGATCCATCTTCGACCGACACTTTCCCGGCCCTCGGCGCCGACGGCGCGCTCGCGGCAGACGCAAACCGGTTCCTCGATGCCGATGCGTCCGAAGCGGCGTTCGGCGATGCGCTCGCTGACATCCTCGCCGCCGAACGGAGCCGCGCCGCCTTCCTCGCCCAAGCCCGCCGCCGGCCGGGCGGTGCCTCATGAAGACGTCTCGCAGCGCTAACGCTGGATTTGCTCTCCTTTTTGCGGCAGGCGCCGTCTGTTTTGGGGCCTGCGCGGTCGGTGTTGAGGACGGTGACGCCGTCGAGACCGACGGCGGAACGACCCAAAAGGACAGCGGAAGGACCTCCTCGGGGACTTCCGGCACGTCCGGAACCTCAGGGACTTCCGGGACTTCCGGAAATACGTCGTCCGGCTCTACCGATTCGGGCCCCGCCGACACCGGCGTGGTCGTCGACGCCGGCCCCGCCGATACGGGCCCCGCCGACACCGGTGGTGGGGGCGTTGGCTGTACCGATACTTTGCTGGTCAACGAAATCCTCACGACCGGAGCAGGCAACGAGACCGGCTTCGAGTGGGTCGAGATCTACAATCCAAACAGCTGCGCGAAGAGCTTTGGCGCGTACAAACTCGTCTACCGTTCTGCAGACGGCGCCACCGACGGCACCCTCTTCAACGGGGCCACGAGCTCGCTCACGGTGCCGGCCGGGGGGTACGCGCTCATCGGCAGTGCAACGGTGCCGTCGACCGACGGAGCGCTCGCGAACGGCATCAAGGATACCGGCGGTGCCGTGGGGATCGTATTCGGCACGACCCGTATCGACACGGTCGGTTGGGGAACGGCAACGGTCGGCAATTCGGAAACGAAGGCGGCGGCGGCCCCCCCGGAAGCGCAGAGCATTGCACGCTCTCCAAACGGCCGAGACACGAACAACAACTCGACCGATTTCAAGATCGCGACATCGCCGACGCCAGGAGCTGCAAACTGATGCCGCGCGCCGCGAGCATCGAAGCGAAGCTCCTCGAGACCTTCACACCGAGCCACCTCGAGGTGACCAACGAAAGTGATGGTCACAACGTCCCCCGCGGCTCGGAGACCCACTTCCGCGTCCTCGTGGTGGCCGAGAAATTCGCAGGTGTTTCTGCGGTTCAACGCCACCGTCTCGTCTTTGACGCCCTCCGCGCCGAACTCGACAGCGGCCTTCACGCCCTCGCGGTCACCGCCCGCACGCCGACCGAGTGGCAAGCAAACGGCAACGTCCTTCCGAGCCCACCCTGCGCGGGCGGAAGCGCCAAGTAACCGATTTCCCGTAAAAAAAGAGAGGCGCCCTCCGTGAGGAGAGCGCCTTTCTTGGTTCACAAAGCCGAAGTCAACCGGTGAGGTAGGTCCGGAGCTTCCGGTGCTGGGAGGGGAGGCGCAGCTTTCGAAGCGCCTTCGTTTCGATCTGGCGAATCCGCTCGCGCGTGAGGTGGAACGTCTGGCCGACCTCCTCGAGCGTCATGTCACCCGGTTCGTCGATGCCGAAGCGCATCCGCAGAATCCGCTCCTCCCGCGGCGTCAGCGTCTTCAGAAGTTCTCGCGTTTGTTCGCCAAAACGAGATTTCGCGAAGGCTTCGTCGGGGGCGACCCCGCTCTCGTCGGGGACGAACTCCCCGAGCGAAGCCTCACCATCGGCCCCCATGGGCGTCTCCAGGCTGACCGGTTCCTTGGCGATGCGAAGGACCGAGCGGACCTTGTCGACGGGAATTCCCGTCTTTTCCGCGAGTTCATCGGGCGTCGGCTCACGGCCGTACTCCTGGAGGAGCGCCCGGCTCGTGCGGACGAGCTTCTGGAGGCTCTCGAACATGTGCACCGGCACACGGATCGTCCGCCCCTGGTCGGCGATGGCGCGCGAGATCGCTTGCCGCACCCACCAGGTGGCGTACGTCGAGAACTTGTAGCCGCGTCGCCAGTCGAACTTGTCGACGGCGCGCATCAAACCGATGTTGCCTTCTTGAACAAGATCAAGAAGTTGAAGGCCACGGTTCGTGTGCTTTTTCGCGAGCGAGACGACGAGACGAAGGTTCGCTTCGATGAGTTCCGCCTTGGCCGCCTCCGCGCGACGTCGCCCTTGGCCCATCCGGAGTTGGGTGGCGCGGATCGCGTCGCGGAGCGTTTCGTCCTTCGAAGCGATCCGGAGCCGGCGCTCGACGCGGTCGAGGACAGGTCGGTCGATCCGGAGTTCGGCGAGCGCCGTGACGAGCTTTTCGCGGTCGGTCGCCTGCTTTTCACGCACCGCCTTCGTCGGACGGGCGCCCGCTTCGGCGACGGCTTCCAGGAGCTTCGCCCCTTTTTGGAACAACTTCGCGACTTTTTCGGCGACTTCCGCGTCCTGCGAGCCTTCGTCGTCGATGTTGCGGATGAGATCGCGCACACGCGTCTTGCCGCGCTTCAGCTCGTCGCCGACCTTGGCAAGTTCGGCGGTCGCCACCGGCGAGTCGAGGAGCGCTTCGAGCATCATTTGCTCCCCCTCCTCGAGCTTCTTGGCGAGCTCCACTTCCCCTTCGCGGGTAAGCAGCTGGACGCGCGACATCTTGCGGAAATAGGCGTCGACCGACTCCAGCGGGGCCGAAAGCACTTCCCGCGCAGGCGCGGGGGGCATCTTGGGAACGGTTTCCGAGGGAATCGGAGCCGCAGTGGCTTGCTTTTTCAAGGGAGTCTCCTCGACGGGGGACGCAGGGTCCCGGTCAGTCAAGCGTGGTGCGCGAACGGAAAGGTTCGCGGTTCGGTGCGGAAGCGCCTCCACCGAAGTGGGGGTCGCCGGAGTCGCGACGTTGGGTGATGTCTTCCGAGCAACCACCTACGAACCGCGGGCTTCGAAAGTTTTGGGTCGCCGATCGATTTCGTAAAGGGCTGGACAATCTTCCGTGCGCAATCTGCGTGAATTCGCGCACCGAATTCGTAAGGGGTCTCCAAAATCTTCCAGAAAACGCCCCCCGGTTCCTGGGCTTACGGCGCTTCGAGCGAATCTTGGCGGGGCGGCCCCCTCAAAAATTGACCGTTCGGATGCTCTTGAGGGCACGACGAACAAAACGCAAAAAGGGCCGGTCTTTTGCAAACCGGCCCCAACACGCTTCTATTCCCGCGGAATGCACGCCTTTTCTGAAGACGCCAATCTTTGTGAAAGTCCTTGAACTTAAAAAAGAATCGTTGCCTTTCGCTCGTGGGCAACGGCAAGGGCTTCCAAAAAATCCTTTCGCGGAAGCTCGACGCAGCCGAGCGACACCAAGTGGGGATTCAGCACTTGCACGTCGAAAAGCTTAAAGCCCCCCCGCCGCAGTCGCTGGACGAGGTGGGCGAAGGCGATCTTCGATGCGTCGGTCCGTGTGTGGAACATCGACTCGCCGGCGAACGCGGCGCCGATCTGCACCCCGTAGATGCCGCCGACGAGCTCGTCGCCGTCCCAGACTTCCACGCTGTGGGCGTGGCCGAGACGGTGAAGTTCCGTGTAACCGGCGCAAAGACCTTCAGAAATCCACGTCCCCTCTGGTCGCGTCGATCCGCAGGCCTCCATCACTTGGGTGAAGGCGGTGTTGACCGTCACCCGAAAGGGGGTCTGCCGAAGGGTGCGACGGAGCGTCCGCGACCAATGGGGCTCCGGTCCGAGGGGGAAAATCGCTCGGGGATCGGGTGAAAACCACAGGACGACCGTCTCGCGCGTCTCGTGGACGACGCGTCGGGGGCTCGCGCTCCGCGGAATCGGACGGAGCGGACGCACCTGGCGCCGAATCGTCTGTGGCCACGGAAAAATGCCGGCCCGGTAGGCGGTGAGGAGCGTACCCGGCCGGAAATCTTCACCAATGCAGACGACCCCGTTCTCGTCCGCGCCCTGGGCCGACGGGAACCGCACGCCGGTCACCTCCGGCTCCGTGGGGCCGTGGTCCGGTGAGGCAGGCGAGGGGTCTTCGCGCATCTCGGTCTACTCAGGGCGCTTCAGAGATCGTCCAAAGTCCGCCGTCAGTGCGGGTCAGCGTCCGTACCTCGAAGTTTTCGCTTCGGAAAATGAAACGGTGCGGCGGATCGGGCATCCAGGGCCAGTTGATGAGGCTCCACTCGGATTTGGAGTCTTCCAGTTCACCGAGGGGGCCCGACTTGCGGAGAAGCGCAAGGTTTTCCTTCGCAATTTTCGACAGTTTTGCGTCTTCCGGCCAGTGAATCATCGCGGGTCTTCTCTTCGAGGTTCGGTGGTGAAGGTTCGCTCGATAGCCCATCTTGGGCCTCGAACGGGGGCGTCATTCGCGCGTCACTTCCCGCAGGAGCCTTCCGGGCGCGCGTAATAGAAGCTCGCCTTGGGCGCTCGGAGGACGCGCTCCGCGATTTGCTCATGGACTTTCGCCGCGTCGGCACCGTCGACGAAGCGACCGATCAGCACCTCCGCGTCGTGCTTGTCCCCCTTGCCCTTGATCTTCGCAACCCGGGACATCATCCCCTTCACCGTCGCGGGATATTTCGCAAAATCAAAGGAATAGCAGCCGACGTCGTTGCCGTTTGCCGCCTTCTCCGCCGCTTTCCAGACGACCGCTTTCCCCTCGACCAGGAGGCCGAGCTGAATCGCGGCGAGCTGGCTGTAGTTGCGCGGGTGCTTGTCGGCTTCGTACATGCCGCGGGAAATGTGGCCGAAGCTCCAGAGAAGATCGCGGACGTGGGCCCGCTTCACTTCTTCGTCGGTCAATTCCTTTTTCGACCCAAGCCAATCGGTGAAATAGAGCGCCGCCGTCTGTGCCTTCAACTCTTCGAGGGTGCTAGCGAGAGGGCCGCCGAAGACCTCACGATCGGTGAGCTTCCCGACCTTATACTGATGGGCGGGACCCAAATTGTGGGCTGCCTCGTGGAGCACCGTGCTCATGAGCTGGGGGGCCGGTGAGTCGACGTAAAGTGCCATCGCGTCGGCGCAAAGCAGCGACTCCGCGGTGGAACGTGCGGCCGTCAAGCTGTCCGGATCTTGATAGAATCCGGTCATCGCGACCGTCCGTCCGCGCCCTTCGTTGGCAACGGGGCCGAAGTTCGGCAGTGACTGGCCGATCGTCGCACCGAACGGATTGCGCGCGTCGCCGGCATTGAGGGCGATTTGAACAAAGTCGGGAAGTTTGAAAGAGACCTTCCGCTCCTTGTAGGGGGCCCCTGCCAAGCTGGCGAGCTCCGCTTCCATCTTCTGCTTCCAGGGATCGAGCTTCTTCTGAAGCTCAATGGAGCTCTGGTCGACGTAGCCAAAGCTCGTATGAAAGAGAGCCTTCGTGCTGCACGGCTCCGCATAGACCTCGTCGGGCCCGATGCGCAGGTAGAAGCGCGAGTTCTTCGTATCCATCTTTGCCCACGCTTCGTCGGCGGCAAACCAGGACCCGTCGAGGAAGGCCTTAGACGCCGCCTTGAGGTAGGCAATCAAAGCCGCTTCTTTCCCGGCCTCCAGCTCCTTGGCGGCGGTATCGAGGTGCTTCGCGATCTGCTCGCTCTTCGACTGATAGTACTTGTGGTACGGGACCGCCTTCGGCGCATCGTGAGTGCCGGTAACGACGGTAAACGGGTCCATCAACTTGGTGGCGTCGGCGTGGTTCGAAAGGAAGGTGCAGAAACCTTTTTCACCAGCAAGTCCCTTGGGATAGAGGCCGGTCAGCTTCTCTTCGACCTTCGCCGGGAGGGCGCTGCAGTTCGGATCATTCTCCGTCTTCGGCGCCTCACATTTCGGCCCGTGATTGCGGAAGAAGAGCATCTTGCTCTCGGCATCTTCCGGCGCGGGCAGGTTCGTGATCCCCATTTGATCGTGGAAGAGATCTTCGACGATCTCCGCCGCCGCAAGAATCTCTGCGACGAAACGCCGATCGGCATCGGTCTCGTTGGCAAGCTTCGGCGCGACGAGGGTCGGCCGCCCCTGGGCGAGCTCAAGACGGACTTTCTTTCGACGATCGTCGGCGGCGGTCGGCGTCTTGTATTCGGCGACGATCTTCGCGTACGCGCTCGCAAAACCGGGCCCGAAGGCACAGGACGCCTTGTAGGGCGACTCGCCCCCCGTCCCGAAGGGGGACCAAATCACCGCGAGCTCGTCGGCATCCAACGAGCCGTTTTTGTTGGAATCTGCCCCCCAAAAGAGCGGGAGTGCGAGTTCGCCCGCGATGCGGTTGAAGTCGGCCCGTGGGACGACGTTCGTCGCTCCGACGGTGACCGCGGCCGGCTTCGTTGGGGCTACGCTTGCCGTCGCCGAGGGGACAGCGTCCGCCTGTTTGGTCGGCGTGGCCGGTCCACCGCACGCGGCGGCAACGACGGGGAGGGCGAGCAGAGAAGCGAGGAGCGGGAGGGGGCGCATGGCCGACCGTGAAACCGCGTCTGTTGGCAAAGGTCAACAGGCGAAATAGGCCGATTTCGCCCAGCGACCGCCGATCCGCGAAGGGACCGGTGACGACGCGACAGACTTTGTGCGACGCTCCCCGGCCGAATGCCGTTCCTTGCCTCCTCCGAAGCGCTGTCGCGCGCCGCCCGCCTCGATGTTTCCTGGAACGAAGCTGGGGTCGATCCCTTTGGGGTCTCCCGGGAGCATGTCGCACGATTGATGACGATTCTCGACGTATTTTCGAGACGTTACTTCGATTTGGAAGTGCACGGAATCAAGCACGTCCCCGATCGCGGCCGCTGCATGATCGTCGGCAATCACTCGGGCGGCTTCGCCCTCGACGGCGCGATGGTGCTCGCGTCGCTCTTCTTCCGGAAGGACCCGCCCCGTCTCGCCCAGGGGATGGTCGAGAAATTCCTCAACAAATTGCCCTTCGCGAACCTCTGGGCGAACCGCGCGGGCCAGTTCACCGGGCTCCCCGAGCACGCCGAGCGCCTCCTCGACGAAGAGCGCGCCCTTTTGGTTTTCCCGGAAGGGGCCAAAGGGACCGAAAAGCTCTTCAAGAACCGCTACGACCTCCTCGAGTTCGGAACCGGGTTTGTGCGTCTCGCAATTGCGAAGAAAGCACCGATTGTTCCGTTCGGCTTCCTCGGCGGCGGGGAGGCGGTGCCGACGATTCGAAATGCCTATACTCTCGGGAAGTTGCTCGGCGTCCCTTACGTCCCGGTCACGCCTTGGGGGCTTCCGATCCCGTTGCCCGTCCATCTGGATTTGCTCTTCGGTGAGCCACTCTTCTTTGAAGGAACGGGCAACGAAGACGACGAGTACATTCGCGAATGCGTTGCCAAAGTGAAGGCGAGCATTCGGAAGATCCTCGACGACGGCATCGCGCGTCGCTCCGGTCGCTAAAATCTCTAAAGCGAGAGGAAGGGCCTTCTTCTCGGTTCTTTGCTCGGAAAGTCTTCGCGATGCGCATTCTCGTCCCCGGAATTTCAGGAAAGCTCGGCCGTGTCGTCGCCCTTCGCCTTCTCGCGGAAGGTCATGAAATTACAGGCATCGATCGCCGTCCCTGGACGGACGCCCCGCCGGGAATCACCGTCTTCGCCGCCGATATTCGGAAGCGAGCGGCGGAAGAGGTATTCCGAAAGTTTCGGCCGCAGACCGTCGTCCACATGGCGACGGTGACCCATTTGCTCGCGCGCAGTGAAGACCGCTACCGCATCAACCTCGGCGGTACGCGCGCCGTCTTGGCGCACTGCCAGACCTACGGCGCGGAACACTTCGTTTTTGTTGGGCGACATACCTACTACGGCGCCGCCCCCGACTCGCCGCTGTACCACACGGAAGACGAACCGCCGCTCGGCCTTGGGCGCTTCCCCGAGCTTGCCGACCTCGTCGCCGCCGATCTCTACGCGGGGACCGCCCTGTGGCGCCGCCCCGAGTTCCGAACCTCGATTTTGCGTGCAAGTTACACGCTTGGCGAGACCGGGCAGGGGACGCTCGGCTCCTTCTTGCGTGGCGCCCGCGTGCCGACGCTCCTCGGGTTTGATCCGCTGTTTCAGGTGCTCCACGAGAGCGATTTCGCCGAGGCGATTGCGGCGACCGTCCGCGCGCGCCCCCACGGCGTTTTCAATGTCGCTGCGCGCAGCCCGATGCCGCTTTCCACGGTGATCAAGGAGGCTGGGCGTACATCGATTCCGGTCCCCGAGCCCTTTATCGCCGCCGCGCTCGGCCGCTTCGGCCTCCCGAAACTCCCACAGGGCGCTCTCGATCACATCAAGTACCCGATCGTGATCGACGACCGATCCTTCCGAAAAGAGACCGGTTTCTCCCCAAAGCAGGGGGACCTTTCCCCAATGCACGCCTTCCGCGCCGCCCATCCAGCCCACCCGGCCGTCCCGCCGCCGATTTAGCGCTCGTCAGCGATCGGCGACGTCCGTCGTGTAACTCAACGTGGCGTTCGTGGCCGCAACCCCCGGAAGCGGCAGCGGAAGGGGAACGGGAACCGCCACGGGGAGGAGCGGCGCGGCCGCCGAATTCTCGACGACAAGCATGTACGTACCGCGGGGGACCGGAATCGGCAGTACCCCAGAGCCGACGGCGAGCTGCCCCGAGGCGAGGATCGGCCCCCGAGGGCCACTCAGAGCGCGCCCAGACTCGTAGTTCTGAACCCAGTCATTCCCATTCTCACGATCGACGAGGTACCAAGAAAGAGGGGCCCCTTCGAGACGGTATTGAAAGGTGAGTCGCTGACCATTCCCGGGGACCGTGTATGGCCCCAAATATTGACGCGCTGCCGGCGGAACTTCCGTGCGATCGGAGGCGAGCAATTTTGCGCCGTCTCCTGGATTGAACTGCCGTACCGGCTTCGCAGGTGGATTTAGAATATCGAGCGCGAAATCGTCGCCGTCCCCTTGGCGGACCACCGTGAAACCGCGCCCGATGGAGGATTGAAAAATCCCGTTCCCGATCAGGTCTGCGACCGACCCAAAGGGGGTCTGATAAGCGATGCCGACGGCGGCGTTCTCGGTCCCAAGGAGCTGGATATTCGGCGGGGAGACGTTTCGGGAGAAGCGCCCCCAGACGTAGATGGAATCGCGGAAGAGGTGGAAGTCGGGGCGATACTCGACCGACATGCTCGCATAGAAGCCGACACGGCGAACCGCCGGGAGCGACGCGTAGCCGGTCCCCGCGAGGTTCACCACGATGACCTTGTTTCCCTCGTCCACATGCACATTGCACTGACTTGGGAAGAAGCGCCCAACGCTGCTCGGGCCGGCCATCGGGACGGCAAGCGGCACGCCAGTACTCAAGAGTTCCGGGCAGATATGCTGAACAGCCACCCGAGAAAAGAGGTACCACCGCGTCTCTTCGCTGTCGTTCACCGAGTTTCGGATGCAGGGGCAACCGACGAGCGCCTGACCACTCACGAAGGCGGCGAGCAAAAGGAGACGTGGGCGCTGGTGACGGGAAGGCGAACGGGCCATGGCCGCACCCTAGCTCGGAACGCCGACGCCGCCCATGCTCACTTCGCCGAGCGAGCGAGGACCAACTTGAAGGTTCCGTTTTCCGGGTTCTTGACCACGGTTTCGATGCCGGTCGCCGTCGTGGTCGATGTGGCCCGCCACTCGACACCATCAAACGTAAATTCCGCCGATTCATGAATGACGCTACCGCTCGTGTAGGTTGCGCCGCGGGAGTTCGGCGTGCCGTCGGTATTCGATGCCCCACTTCCGAAGAGCGCGAACGCTAGCGACGCCCGCCCAAAGAGAACCTCGGAGCCGCGATCTTGGTTCGGGTAACTCAGCGTCGCGCGGAGGGGGAGGACTGCCGTCGCGACGTCGATGCACCGAAGATCTGAATTCACATTTCCGCAGCGAATCGCCGGAAGATCCTTGTCGATCTCAACGACGAGTTCTACCGGCACATCCACAGTGCCGCCGGAGGTCCCCGGCATCGTGCGCGTGCCGACGAAGGTTCCGAGCCAGGTCGCTGAAAGCTGCTCCTTGGCAAGCGTGCGATCAGCCTCGGACAGCTGGGGTTTCGCGGCCGGCGTCTCCGGCGTGGTGCTCGACGAGCCGGTTGGGGTCGTCGCGGCCGCCGTCGTGCTGCTGCCGTCGTCGGCGCAGGCGAGGAGGGGGGCGAACGCGAGGGCGGCGAGGAGGGCGGTGAATCG
>JAAFHJ010000351.1 GCA_013298325.1 Myxococcales bacterium
GACTGCGCGACGACGACCTGTGGCCCTTCCTGCAACTGACCCACCAGCACGAAACAAGAAGCCCGGCCCCCCTGTGGAGGCCGGGCTTCTTGTTTTCACGGGTCTCGCGGCGCGTGAACCTAGGACGCACTCCCCGACACCGGTGGGCGCCGCTTGAAGGCGACGACGACCATCGCAAGGCTGACAAGCCACCAGACTTTGTCGCCAACGAACTCGAAGACGGTGCTGCCCGAAAGCCACCGAATTTCCGCGTCTTTTGACTCGGAAACGAAGGTATTTGTGTGGGTAAGTATCCGCCCCGCCGGGTCGACGATGGCGGAAACACCGCTGTTGGTGCTTCGTACGAAGTAGCGCCGATGCTCGATGGCGCGGAAGGTCGAAAGCGCCAGATGTTCCCACGGTTCGGCGGTATCTCCGAACCATGCGTCGTTCGTCAGATTGACGATAAGTTCCGGCTTTGTCGCGCTGACAACGTCGTTTGTAAACGCTGGGGCGATGTCCTCGTAGCAGATGAGTGCGGCGACGTTGTGCGTCCGGCCGCCGGTCGTCACAAGCAGCGGGTCCATCTTCGTCCCTTTGGAGAAGCGGCCACTGTTCGGGGACATTTGGTAGAGCTTTGGGAACGTATCGCCGAAGGGGAGATACTCGCCAAACGCAAGAAGAAATTGTTTGTCGTAACGGGAGGTTACGTCGCCCTCTTTGGTCGCGGAGAGCGCCGTATTGAACCACCGCTCCCGGTCGGAGTCTTTGCGATAGATAACGCCGCCGAAGATCGTGGAAACACCGAGGTTCTTCGTGACGCGCTCCTTCATGAAGCGGAAGGCGAACTCATCGGGGACCGGGAACGTCACCGACGACTCACTCCAGACGACCAGCTCAACTCCCTTGTCGCGGAGTTCCGTCGTCAATCGCTTGTGACGACGAAGCCCCTCCGCCGGATCTTCACGCTTCTGCATGAGCCCGAGGTTCCCTTGGACGAGCCCGACGTGAAGCTTCTCGGCCCCAGCGATGCGGGATTCAAGCCGCATCAGTGCAATTTGCCCGTACACGAGCGCGATCCCGAACGCCGCGCCACATGCGGCGATCAAACGGCGATCAAGAGGGCGCCGGTCGAGTCTGCTTTCGACAACGTCGATGAGAGCCAAGTTCGGCGCGCACAGCACGAGTCCGACGAGGATCGGCCCCCCCAGATCGGCGGTCTGCGTGAGGAGGGGAACCTGATGGACTGTTGCGGCGTAAAACCAAGGGAAGAGAAGGGGATAGACGAGTTCGCTCGCCACAAACGCGCCGAGGAAAACGAGCTTCGCCGGCCACCCTCGCTCCGTGGCGCGGGCGTGAAGCCATCCAAAGAGCGCCATCCGGCCCCCCTGATAGCTGCAAATGATGACGACGAAGACGAGGCAGAGCGCCGTCGGAAAACCGCTGAAGGTCTTCAACATTTCGACGAGCCAGAAGAAGCCGGCTACGTTCATCGTCGTCCCGGCGAGGAGCCCGAGCCAGGTGGCGCGCTTCGGGGCCTGGCCGCGCAACGCAAACCAGAGGGGGACAAAGGCGACGAAGGCGAGCGGCCAGACGTCCATCCCAGCGAACGCGAGCCAGTACAAAATGCCCGAAAGTGCAGCAAGTCCTGCTGCTTGAGGGCCCGGAAGCGGCTTCGGGCCGGACGGCTTTTCGACGGCCGCGGCGGGCATTCCCGCGCCGCGACGCACCTTCTCTTCTGGGGCGAGCTCCTCGACCGCCAACTCGCCCTCGGTCAGCTTTCCTTCGTCTTCCGCTTGCATCGCGAGCAGCTCCGGTCGTTGCGGCGTCGTCGCGCCGACGGTTCAGTGGCGGATCTTCAGGAGTTCCACTTCAAAATGAAGGGTCGCATCAGGAGGAATTTTGGCCCCCGCCCCATGCTTACCGTAGGCGAGGTCTGGCGGAATCGTGATGGCGCGAATTCCGCCCACGCGCATGCCAAGCAGGCCTTTTTCCCAGCCAGCGATGACCATTCCGCGTCCGATTTCAAACTGGAAAGGGTCCTTGCGATCGCGCGAGGAGTCAAACGTAGTTCCGTCGGTCAGGGTGCCGACGTAGTGGACCGAAATCTGCTGGCCGGCATGAACTTCTTCGCCGTCGCCGACACGAAGATCCTCAATAGACACGCCATCTTGCATACGCGTTCCCGCAGCAGCAAGCGAAGGGGGGTCCTTCGCAACGCTTGGTGCCGACGCGACCGAGACGGCGACCGGCTCCTGCGTTGCAGCCTGTTGGCCCGGAGCTGCGCCGCATCCAGTGACCGCAACTGCCAAGAGCATTGAGACAAAGAATGCGACCCTGTTCTTCATTTGACTTCGAGGAGTTCGACGTCAAAGAGCAGCGTGCTGTTCGGCGGGATCTTCTCGCCGGCGCCGCGGGCGCCGTAGCCGAGCGGCGACGGGATCGTAAGCTTGCGCTTGCCGCCGACCTTCATCCCCTTGACGCCCTGGTCCCACCCTTTGATGACCATGGCGGCGCCGAGCTTGAATTCGAACGGTTCCTTCCGATCCAAGGAGCTGTCGAACTTGGTCCCGTTCAAGAGGGTACCTGTATAATGCACGCGAACCGTCTTGCCGTCGATCGCCTCGGCCCCTTTGCCGACAACCACGTCCTTCGCCTCAAACTTCGGCTCCGGCGCGGCAGGGGCCGCAGGAGTCGGGGCCGGGGCCGGGGTCGCAGCCGGGGTCGCCGCCGGCTTTGCGGCCACCGGGTCTGCGGTGGCGATGGTGATGTCATCGGGGGCGGGTGGCGTCGTCAGCTTCGAGCAAGCGACCGACGCGAAGGCCAAGGAGGGGAGGAGAACGGTGAAGAACGCACGCTTCATGGGCGGCGGTACTAGCTCGACACCGGAGAAACCGGAATCGAATCTTGTCGAAACGCCGCGAAACGCGCAATGAAGCGACCGTGATCAAGCGCGCCTACCTCGACTGGAACGCGACAACCCCTCCGCATCCCGAAGTTCTCGCGGCGATGGCCGCAGCTGCGGCAGACGGGTGGGGGAATCCGGCGAGCCTTCATGCCGATGGGCGTGCGGCGCGGCGTTATGTGGAAGATGCACGCAAAGCGGTCGCCCAGCTCCTTGGGGCCGATCCGCGCGACGTCATTCTTACCGGAAGCGGCACCGAAGCGAACAATCTCGCGCTGGCCTCACTCGCGGCCGCGGCGAAAGCGGGCTCCACGTTGGTCACGAGCGTGCTTGAGCATCCTTCGGTCCTCGCGACCGCACGGAGGGTGGCGGCGCTTCATGCATTGAAGCTGGAGCTCCTTCCGATTGAGTCGTCCGGAATTATTTCGACAGAGGCGCTACATAAACTTTCGAAAGAACAGACGATTGGCGGAATTTGCGTGCAAGCCGTCAATCACGAGACGGGCGTTCTTCAGCCGCTCGAGCGAGTGCTTGAGATCGCGCGCGAGGCGAACTGCCGCGTGCTTTGTGACACCGTACAAGCCGTCGGGAGACTCCCCGATCTGTGGTTGGAAGCCGACTATCGCGTCGTCGCCGCCCACAAGATTCGCGGGCCAAAGGGGATCGGCGCACTCGTCACCCGTCCCGGTGCGCCGATGGCACGCGTCCTCGAGGGGGGGGCGCAAGAGCGGGGGCTCCGGCCAGGCACCCAAGATGGAATGCTCGCCGCCGGATTCTCGGTCGCCGCGACGCGCGCCATCGACGGTTCGAATCGCTACGCACGCCTCTCTGTACTCCGCGATCGCTTGGAAGCGGGGCTTCGCGACACTACTCAAGGTCTCGTCATTGTTGGAGAAACATCGTCACGGGCCCCGCACGTCTCTTCCGTGCTGGTCCCCCGCTGGGCAAGCCCCGAGCTCGTAGCCGCCCTTGACCTCGAGGGAGTTTCCGTGAGTGGCGGTAGCGCCTGCAGCGCAGGAACCGTGTCGCTTTCGCCGGTGATTACAGCGATTGTCGGCGAGGAGCAAGCCCGCGGCGCCGTCCGCTTTTCCCTCGGCGAAGAGACGACCGAGGCGGAAATCGATTTTGCGATCTCCGCCTTTGAAAGGGTCATTTCTCGAGTTTGAGGTTCAGTGAGATGCCTGAGGAGCAGGCGGAGTAGCAGCGGCCGGAACAGCAGCGGGCACCGTCGGCGGCGTCACCGGCGCGGGCTGTGCCTTGCGAAGCACGCCTCGCGCGCCGCGAATCTCGACTTCGCCAAGAAACTGCTCAAACTCGGAGAGGTGGCTCTCAAAAACCTCCGGCGGGGCGTCGTAGGTCACAAGCAGGCGAACGGGGTACGACTCATGTTCGCGAAGGCCGTTGCTTACGGTCTCGTCAAACGGCGTTTCGGCAACGACCACCACCATTCGATGGTCGATAACGCCTGGGGCAAGTGCCAAGCGGTCAGCATCGGCGATATCGACGGTTAATTGGACGGCATTCTGACCAGCGACGCTCAGGTCTGCCTCGTCTCGCATCCGCGAAGTCCAGCGGCGTGAGCGGTCTTCGAACCAGAGGGTTCCGGAGATCGAACGCGCCAACTCTCGAATCCACGCGTGAAGTTCCGTCGCTTGCGGGCGCCCAAAGACAAAGCGCCGAATTGAGATTCGCGAGCCATCGGCGTGGAGGAGACGCAAATCGTAGCGAGGAAGCTCACGCGTCGCGTCGTCCTTGCCATCGCCGTCGACGTCGAAATGAAAGAGGGTTTTATCGTCACGCGGCACTCCGGCCGTCGAGTGCGAGATGAGTACCCAATCGTTCCCCACAAACCGGCGTCCGGTGATCGGGTCTGCGTAGTGGACGTTGTAAGCAACTTTGCCCTCAGCGTACCCTGCCGGCGTGAGGTTACTCCTGGGCATACACCCGGTTGCAAAGAGAGCGAACCCAGCAAGCGCATGTAGGCATTTCATGCGCGCGCGTTACCGGGCACAACCATCGGAGTCAATGGGGCAAAATGCCCCAGGTGCTCAGAAGTGGGCGCCCGGCTCGAAGCCACCGACCGCTGCTGGCGCGGACGCTGCAGGACGATGAACCGGGATCGGAATCCAGAGGGCGCGAGCCGTCCCGTACTCGCCGTGACGGGAATACCCGGCAAGGCCGAACGCCACATTCCAGAAGTAACCGTCCGGATCTTCGCCATAGGAAAAGATCGGAAGCACGTGGAATTGCCAGTCAATCCCGCCCTTTACGCGCTTCGCGTGGTATACGGTATTCGCCGCAACTTGTGTCGTCGTCCCGTCGACCTTGTCGGCGAATCGCCAATAGAGAGGGAAGCCAATCGTCGTTCGCGACTCCGGCGAGTTGAAGTCCCAGAACAGCGGAGTGATGACAGCGTGCGTGCTCTTTTCGTTCCGCCCCGTGTACACAAGCGGATGAATGTTAAAGCTCCACCCGGTCTTGTCCGTCGAGCCGGTAATCGTCGGAAACGCCCAGTAGGACTTCTTCTCGCCGTAGTCGTTCTGGCGGAAGAAAAGCGGCGTCCAAAGCGCGTCGTGGCGCGGGCTTGACGAATGGAAAAAGAAGGGGAAGAGGGCCGTCGACGTGTAGTCGAGGTCGTCGTCTCGGTAGCGAAGAAACAGCGGTACGATGGGGCC
>JAAFHJ010000349.1 GCA_013298325.1 Myxococcales bacterium
TGCGCCGCCGCCAGTTGCACCTGGGCGGTCCGAATGCTCAGCCTTGCCCTGATTTTCTCGGCAAGATCCTCGTCCGAGCCCGCTTTCTTCTTCCAGTACCAAAGGGTTCGCTCGGCGACGTCGTGCTTTGCACTGGCCGCTGCGGGCCCTTGCAGGATCATGCAGACGACGGCGTCAGCCATCTCGTCGGGAGTCGTCTTGGTCGCCATCGCCTTGCGTGGGACCCACGAGAGGGCGTCCCTATAGGACTGAAGAGGACGCCCACCTACGGCCACCTAGTTTCACCCGTAAAAGCGACAATGGTCGTTCTTTTTAGGCACTTTGACGGACGAATGCCGTTTCCAGGGCGGTCAGCCGCTCGTCGAAGTCGCTGCTCTTGGCCTCAAGATCGTCGAGTCGGTCGTCGGTGGTGCGCGGGTCAAAGAACGCCGGGGCGACCTTTTCGAGGGCGCGGAGGTTGATCAGGATCTTCCGCCCTGCGCGGATGGTCCACCCGTCCCCCTTGGTTTCTCGCAATCTTTTCAAGCGGTCACGCACCGTTGCACGGGGAAGGTGCAAGCGCTCTGCAAGCTCTGAAATGCTGATGAGGGAGGCGGGTGCCGGGTCGTTCATTGGGCCAATTCCTTGATCGCGAGTTGGGGAAACATTGACCGCGTGAAGGCCGTCAGCGCCTCGTCTACGAGGGCTTCGCAGCGCTTGCGCAGTCCCGCCTCGTCCTGGCGTGCGGCGGCTTTGGCGGCCTCGTGGACGGTCGTCTTGGCCAGCTCGGCGCGGCGTTGGATGCTGGGGAGGAGGAGCGCCACGCGGGCGAACTCAGGGATCCCACGAACAGCCACGGCGCGCGGGGAACGGGCCGTAAAGCGCGCTTCCAACACCGCCTTGTGGTGAGGCGACAGCGGCGCAAAGGCGCGCGAGACGCGCGTCAGGCGGCGGCGTGCCCCCTCGCGGTGCTTGGTGTCCGGATAGGGGTCTACGAAGTGACGGACGCCCGCCCCGCCTGAGCCCCTGGCTCCGCCGTCGGACTCTTCCAGGACGTTCCAGCCCGACGAGCGAAGGCCGCACGCCTCGCCTTCGGCCTCCGAGAAATACCACTCGATTTCCCGCTTCGCGATGTCGCCGAATGACTCTTTCATGACTTCGCCCTCTCAGTCGTCTTGCGCCAGTTCAATGATCGTTGCTGCGTGCGTCTCCGCGACTCGGTGCGCCAGGTAAGGCGCATAGCGTTCGCCTTCGAACTCCTCTTCGTTGTCGCGGATGTCCTCTTCGATGTTGCCCGCGAGGTCGTCGAGTTCGTGGAGGTCCGGAAGCGGCGGAAGCTTGGAGTTGCGCGTCCGGCCGTCGGAACACCACGAGCAAAGGCACCGCGGACGCCATCGGGGCGGCCTTCGGCTCCTGGTCATGACTTCGCCCTCTCCGCCCAAAGCACCACCTCAAACCCCGGCACCTCGCCCCGCTTGATGCGTCGCTGCCCGTAGGACCACGCGTAGCGGTCGCTTCCGTCGTCGATGCCGAGTGCCTCCGCGATGCCGTCGCGAACCGCCTTGAATGCGCTCGGGAGGTTGTCGTCGTCGCACATCGCCGTGGAAAGGCGCGTGAACTCGACGTGGATGCGGCCGCCCGCGGCAAGCAGGTACTCGCCAAGTGTCCACGCCCACCGGCCACCGCCGAGCCGCGCAGGGCCCCTGTATTCGACCAGTTTCCGCCCATGCGCGCGGTCTTCCTGGTCGGTCGCGTGGCGCTTCCGCCAGTGAATGTGGGCGTTCGTTCGCGCGGTGACGACAAGGGCGGACCGGTAGGTGATGAGTTCGTGCGCCTCGTGGATGACTCTCGGCTGATCGATTACCTCGAACGCGGTCACCCGCTTCTTCGTCGCACGTTTCCGCTTCGCCGGCGGGGCGAGGGTCGCGAGGTAGTCGGCGGCGGTCATTCGCATGACGAGGCTTCGCCCGGTGGTGCGGCGTTCAACAGCCCCTGGCGCCGCAGGTACGCAAACGCCGCTTCGTACGATGGGAACGCCGTGGCGTCGCGCTCGTCCAGGTGCCAACAGCCTCCGCAGTAGACGTTAAACAGCCGGTCGCCCCGTCCGGTGTGCTTCAGGTACCAGCCGGTTGCGCCCGTGTGGATGACAACGAATGGCCAGGCGTCCCGCTTGATGCGGCCGTTCGGCTCGCTGGGGACGTCGACGGGCATATCGTAGTGGACGGCCTCGTCTCCGACGAACATGACGCCAGTCCGGGGGACATCGGCATTCGGATTTTTGACGGTTGCGACCTTCGCCTCCCGCTTCAGCCGGTCAATGTTCGCGTGCACCAAGAACCCACCCGCGACGTCCATCCAGGGGTCTTCCCCGAACGCGGTCGGGTTGGACGCCATGCGCCCAAACTTCTCGAGCGCCCGGCTGAACGCGCAGATCAATGTGAGCTTTTCGACCGGGATCTCTGGGAAGATGAACGACAGCATGGTCGGCACCTTCGCGAGGGAGTCGCCGTACGCCGCGTTCTTTTCCTTCAGGATTCCGGCCAGTTTCGCCGCGAACTCGTCGATTCCGTCTACTGCGCTCATCGCTTGTTCTCCAAGTCACGGATGCGGTTGCGAAGGGATTGGACCGCCTCCACACACGCAAAAAACGTCTGTGCGGTAGCTCGCGCTTCGAGAAGCGCCTTGAGCCAGAGTGCCGCGAGCGCGATGGCAAGCGCGACAATCGGCCATGTAATTTCGTTCACTTGCTAACTCCTTCACCACAGTGATTCCGGCCGCTTGGCACGGCTGCAAGCCTGGTACTCGGCATCGCTTGGTGCGTCGCCCGAGTAGGACGATCCGCCCCTTCCGCGTGCGACGGACCCCAGGAAGGCACTCAAACGCGCAGAAGCGCAGCGCGGTCATGCAGCCTCCACAATGGCCTTGAGTTTTTCCGCAGGTAGTTTCGCGAGTTGCCGCGCCAGTTTGGCCGCCTGAATCTGCCGCTCTCGGGCCTCTGCGCGGGCCTTCGCTTGCTCGGCGAGACGGCGTTCCGCTGCCAGTCGCTTCGTTTCCCGATCGACGCGCTTGTGCTCCGCCTTGGCGGCACGACGTGCGAGACCGTCCGCCTCACGAGCCGCACGCGCTTCCGCGACGCGGGATGCCTTCGCCGCCCGTGCCGCTTCGCGATCCATGCGCATCGCCTCAGCGGCCACCAAGGCGCGCGCCTTGGCCGTCGCCCGTTGCTGCGCAAAGCGCGAGGGGTTCGCGACGCGACGAGCCGCCGCCGCGCACGCGTGGCACGTCCCGAAGTCAGGGGTTGTGCCTGTACCCGCGCGAACCTGCCGCGTCACGTGACCGCCCTCGCAGGTAGCCGTCACTAGGTCCACGAAGCGCCGGTCGGTAGGGGCGCGGGAAACGATTGTCCAACTCACCATTCGCGCACCTCGTACTCTTCCGCGTCCACGAATACGGTTTGAACCGGCTCGAACTTGAGTGCAACAACGCCCGTTTCGCCGGCACGTTGTTTTGCCACGATACCCTCGGTGTGTCCAGCGGGTTTCGGCGACTGAAACGCATTTTTTTGACCACCACGCGTCGATTGACCCTCTTCGCCGTAGTACCCGGGCCGGTAGAGCAGAACGATGTTGTCCGCGTCCTGTTCGATGGCCCCCGACTCGCGGAGATCGGCCATGGTCGGCCGCTTGTCCGCGCGCGTCTCGACCACGCGATTGATCTGCGAAAGCGCGATGATGGGGATCCGAAGGTCCTTGGCGAGTCCCTTCAGGCCACGCGTGATGCCTGCGATCTCTTGCTCGCGGTTGTTCTCCTTCCCCGTGCCGCGCATCAGTTGCAGGTAATCGATGATCACGAGGCGCAGCTGCTTCCCGGCCTTGAGGCACGTGGCCGCAAGCTGCTTGATCCCGTTCGCGACCATGTCAATCGAGGCGCCGCTTCTGTCGTCAAACAGGATAGACGTCTTCGAAAGCACGCTCGCGGACTTGCTAAGCTTCTTCCAGTCCACGTCGCTAAGGCGCCCCGTGCGCACCGTGTTCATTGGGATGTTCGCGTCGCCACACACGACGCGCCCGGCGAGTTGGTCCGCGGGCATTTCGAGGGCGAACACTCCAACAACGGGGACCGGCGTGTCCTCGCGCATCAGCCTCCCGCCGATGAGTTTGCCGCTCGCGACGGCGAGGGCGACGCCCATGGCAAGCGCGGTCTTCCCCGCACCAGGGCGCGCGGCGATGATCGTCAGGTCGCCGGGGTGAAGTCCGCCGAGGACGGCATCCATCCCGTGGATCCCCCACGACGGCGGCGGCTCACCGCCGCGTTCCTTCGCCATCGTGAAGAAGTCCACCGTTGCGTCGCGGAACGACTTCCAGTGGCTCCCGCGTGCCGTGTCGGTGGCGATTGCGGCCACGTTGGTCATCGTCCCCGTCGCGATCTGGTCCGCGAACGCGGTCACGTCGGCGCCAGGGTCGCAGGTGTAGATCTCGGCAAGGCGGACCTGCATCTCGCGGGCAAGGGCTCGCATGCGCGACCGGGCTTTGACGTCGGCGACGTACTGCGGGAACGTTGTGACCGTGCACATTGAGCCCAGGAGTTGCGTCAGGTAGGCCATGTTGCCGACCTGGACGAGGCGCCCCGCATCGTTGAGGCGCGTGGCCAGGACCACCATATCCACGGTGACGCCAGCGGCGACAATCTCCCGGATTGCTTCAAAGATGCGGCGGTGTGACTCCGAGTAGAAGTCCTCGGGAACGACCCCAAGCGACGCCGCGAGGTCGATGGTCTCGGGCAAGAAGAGCAGTGCCCCGAGGATCCCAGCCTCCTTTTCGAGGTCGTGCGGCGGGGCGCGACCCCCAAGGTCACGGTCCTGTAGTTCGGCCTCACGGGCCGTGTAACGCGGTTTTGAGAGTGCGTTGGTACCCATCCCCTATCGACCCCTTTCCATCGCTGCCAGCGTCGCCAGGAACTCTTCCGTGGGCGGCACGACCGGCCCGTCGAGTTTCCGCGGAACGATCGGCTTGTATCGAGACGGCGGCTCAGGCGCGGACTCGGCGGCCGCACGCGCGTTGAGCCAGTTGATGAACGGTTTCGGCTGGTAGCCGTGCTTCCCCGCGAAGCCGTCGCCCGCGCGGTCGTCGGCGATCCACTCGGGGACCAGGCGACGGAGCTCCGCGCCGTGTTGGCCGCCGGTGAGTTCCGGGAAGTGGGCGTAGAGGGCCTGTCCGAGGTCGCGCCAGACGAACGAGTTGGTGATCACGTGCGGGGCGCCCGTGGTCGCGCGGACGGCGTCGGAGAACATCGCGCCGATCATCGGGTCGGGAGCGCGGGACGACAGCGGCGGAGGGTCGCGGTCGATGACCGGGCGGACGGCAGACGGGGCCGCCGTGATGGGCGCTCGGTCCGATTCCGAAAGAGGGGAGGAGGGCTCTCGTGCGTGCACCGTTTCCGTAACGGTGCCGCCCCTCTCCTCTTCGTTACTCTTCTCTTCTCTTCTCTTCTTAGGCGTTACCGTTACCGTTACGTCGTTACTTTCGGTAACAGATGCAGTTTGCACCGATGTAACGTCGGCAGTAACGGCGTCGTTGACGAGGTCCGCGGCAAGCTTCTCGGCACGCTTGCGCGC
>JAAFHJ010000352.1 GCA_013298325.1 Myxococcales bacterium
CGCTGCCGCGACTAGCTCTGGCACCGCGAGACAAAAGTCAACGATACCGGTGCCTTTGATCGCGGCGGTTCTGGTCGTCCTCGCTGCCCTCGGCTGGTTTCTCGCCCACCGGTGACGGGACCGCCGGCCGAACGGCGTCGCGAGCGACCGCGGGCCCACAAATCCCCGGGCCCGAGGAGAACGTGCCGGCAGGTACCGACGACCGGGGATTTCCCGGTAGGAATCTGGTACTCGCGCCCCTAAGAGGCACTGCGTCAAGCAGCGTCTATCCCGGATTCTGACGGTCCCCGCCACTCCACCACCGCGGAAACGCGAATGGCGAGGTCCCCCGAATTCATCACAAGGTTGGCGGTTCTCCGCGTCGGTCGCGGGGGCGCGCCGGCCGTCACGCCGAGTTCGCTCGGCGCCGCGAGGGAACCCACCGATGTCCACGAACTCCTTTGGCTCCAAAGCCACGTTGAAGGTCTCCGGCAAGGAGCACACCGTCTACAAGCTCTCCGCCGTCGAAGCGGTGATCCCCGCGGCGAAGAAGCTCCCGTTTTCGTTGAGGATTCTTCTCGAGAATCTCCTTCGTACCGAAGACGGCGTCTCCGTGCGCAAGGCCGACATCGAAGCGCTTGCCAAGTGGGACGCGAAGGCGGAGCCCGACACGGAAATCGCCTTCAGCCCGGCGCGCGTGCTGCTCCAAGACTTCACTGGCGTGCCGGTCGTTGTCGACCTCGCCGCGATGCGCGATGCGATGAAGACCCTCGGTGGGGACCCGAAGAAGATCAATCCGCTCCAGCCGGTGGAACTCGTCATTGATCACTCGGTCATGGTCGACGACTACGGGAATGCAAAGGCGGCCGAAAACAACGCCGCCGTCGAATTCGAGCGTAATCTTGAGCGCTACCGCTTCCTCAAGTGGGGCCAGACGGCGTTTTCGAACTTCCTCGCCGTCCCCCCGGACACCGGCATCGTTCACCAGGTCAATCTGGAATTCCTCGCGCGCGTCGTGATGACCAATGACAAGAACGAGGCTTACCTCGACACCGTCGTCGGCACCGACAGCCACACGACGATGATCAACGGCCTCGGCGTCCTCGGTTGGGGCGTCGGCGGCATCGAAGCGGAGGCGGCCATGCTCGGCCAGCCGGTTTCGATGCTTATTCCGCAGGTGATCGGCTTCAAGCTCCTCGGGAAGCTCCCCGAAGGGGCGACGGCGACCGACCTCGTCCTCACCGTCACCCAGATCCTCCGCAAGCGCGGCGTCGTCGGGAAGTTCGTGGAGTTCTTCGGCCCCGGCCTCGCGAACCTCCCGCTCGCCGACCGCGCCACCATCGCGAACATGGCCCCCGAGTACGGCGCCACCTGCGGCATTTTCCCGATCGACGCGGAAACCGTCGACTTCCTTCGGTTTACCGGCCGCAGCGAAGAGCAGTGCGCCCTCGTCGAAGCCTACGCCAAGGAGATCGGCGTCTGGGCGGACGGCACCGGTGAAGATGCGGTCTACACGGATGTCCTTGAGCTCGACATGGGCACCGTCGTCCCGAGCCTCGCCGGCCCGGCCCGCCCCCAGGACCGCGTCAACCTCCCCGACGTCCCCGCCTCCTTCGACGGCGGTTTCACCGCATACAAGGACAAGCTCGCGAAGGACGCGGCGAAGCCGGGCGCCAAGGCGAAGAAGCCGCTCCAGGTTTTTGACAACGATTTCGGGATCACGACCGAGCAGGCCTCCGGCATGGACAACGGCGCTGTCGTCATCGCCGCCATCACGAGCTGCACGAATACGTCGAACCCGAGCGTCCTCGTCGCCGCCGGCCTCGTCGCCCAGAAGGCGGTCGCCAAGGGCCTCACGACGAAGCCCTGGGTGAAGACCTCGCTCGCCCCCGGCTCCCAGGTCGTCCCCGAGTACTTGAAGGCGGCGGGCCTCCTTGAGCCGCTCGAAGCGCTCAAGTTCTTTGTCACCGGCTACGGCTGCACCACCTGCATCGGCAACTCGGGGCCGCTCCCCGGTGTCGTCTCCAGGCAGATCGACGACCGTGATCTCATGGTTGCCGCCGTCCTCTCCGGCAACCGCAACTTCGAAGGGCGCGTCCACGCGGAAGTCCGCGCGAACTACCTCGCGAGCCCGCCGCTCGTCGTCGCCTACGCTCTCGCCGGCACCGTCGCGAAGGACCTCACCAAGGAGCCGATCGGCCTCGGCAGCGACGGCAAAGAGGTGTTTTTGAAGGACATCTGGCCGACGCGCGACGAAGTCGACGCCGCCATGAAGAAGGGCCTTTCGGCGAAGATGTTCAAGGACACCTACGCCAACGTCCTCCAGGGGGACGCCAACTGGGCCGGCATCGCCGTCACCAAGAGCGAGCTTTTCGCCTGGGAAGGCGACAGCACCTACGTCAAGCACCCGCCCTACTTCGAGGGGATGCAGAAGACGCCGGAAGCGGTCCAGCCGATCGAAGCGGCCCGCTGCTTGGCGCTCCTTGGCGACAGCATCACGACCGACCACATCTCGCCGGCCGGCAACATCAAGAAGGACAGCCCGGCGGGCAAGTACCTCACGGAAAATGGCGTAGATCCGAAGGATTTCAACTCCTACGGTTCCCGCCGAGGCAACCATGAAGTCATGGTGCGCGGCACCTTCGCCAACATCCGCCTCAAGAACCTCCTTGTCCCCGGGACCGAGGGGGGCGTCACGAAGCACGTCGCCAAGGACGGCACCGTCGGCGAGGTCACGAGCATCTACGAAGCGGCGATGCAGTACGCCGCCGAAGGGGTCGCCGCCGTCGTCATCGCCGGCAAGGAATACGGCACCGGCTCCAGCCGTGACTGGGCAGCCAAGGGGACGAAACTCCTTGGAGTTCGCACGGTTATCGCCGAGAGCTTCGAGCGCATCCACCGTTCAAACCTCGTCGGCATGGGGATCCTCCCCCTCCAGTTCAAGGCCGGCGAGAGCGCTGCGAGCCACGGCCTCACCGGCGAAGAGCTCTTCGAAGTCGAAGGGGTCGTCGCCGCCATCACGAGCAACTTCGCCGGTGGCCGCACGCTCACCGTGAAGGCGACCGCCAAGGACGGCTCCGTGAAGCGCTTCGAGGCGACCGCCCGCATCGATACGCCGAAGGAGATCGACTACTACAAGCACGGAGGCATCCTCCTCTACGTGCTCCGTAACCTCGCAGGCTGATTCAAAAAATCGCCGAATCGGAAACCCCCTAGCCCCGCAAGGAGCTAGGGGGTTTCTTCCGTCAAACGCCCAAAAGGGCCGGGACGATCTCGGTGGCGCGGCCGAGGTGGAGTTCGTCGAAGGAATCGGCGTTCTCAGGGCGCTCGAGGCCGACGTAGACGGAGCGGACCGACTCCCCCTGGGATTGCCGGTAGCGGATCTCGCGGACAAGGCCGGCGGCCGGGTAGACGGCGCCGGAACTTCCGATCGTTACAAACAGGCTGCAGGCCTGGACGCGCCGCTTGATGGTGTGCATCTCAAAGGGGATTTCTCCGAACCATACAATGTGTGGTCGCTGGAGGCTCCCGCAGGGGCAGCGTGGCAAGTCTTCGAAATCGCAGCGTTCGTCGTAGAATGGCTCCTCGGTACAGGCCTCTCGCGAGCAACGCGTCTTGAAGAGTTCGCCGTGCATGGCGCAAATGATCGACGTCGAAGCGCTTCGCAACTGGCCGCCCGTTTGTGCCTCCTCGGCCGCCTTCTGGTGGAGCGGATCGACGTTCTGCGTTGCCAGGAAGAGCCGATCGCCGAGGCGCGACCCAAGCTGCGCGAGGGCGCGGTGGGCGGCGTTCGGAATGACGGCAAGCGCCGCCTTGCGACGGGCCGCATAGAAGCGCCAGACGAGCTCGGGATTCGCCGCAAACCCGCCTGGGGAAGCGACCTCCTCGACCTTGTGATTCTCCCAGAGCCCGCCGGCGTCGCGGAACGTCGCGATCCCACTTTCGGCGCTAATTCCGGCGCCGGTGAGGACGAAGAGCTGGGTGTGATCGTCGATGGGGAGTGGGGCGGTCATCCGTCGATCCTAGCCGCCGTCGGCGACGACAGGGACGTCCGCCGGTGGCGTGCGTGGCGGTTCCATGATTGAAGCCGTCGGGAAGTCGGCGGCAGGTTCCGCCGGCACACTCAACGGCCGCGCGTCGCCGTGGCCCTGAAATCGGGAGATCCAGCGTTATGAGCCAGCTTCAGATCGACGTGCTTCGTGAAGGGACCGGGGAAGAGGCGAAGGCCGGGCACGCCGTAAGCGTGCACTATACAGGTACCCTGACCGACGGGAAGAAGTTCGACAGCTCCCACGATCGTAAGGAGCCCTTCACCTTCGCCCTCGGCAAGCGCCAGGTGATCGAGGGCTGGGACAAGGGGGTTGCCGGCATGAAAGTCGGCGAAAAGCGCAAGCTTACGATCCCCTCGACGATGGCCTACGGCCCCGGCGGCATCCCCGGCGTGATCCCGCCGAACGCCACCCTCGTGTTTGAAGTCGAGCTCCTCGGCGTCAAGTGAGTGACAAAGGCCCGTCCGTTCGCGACGATCAGCGTCGCGAGAGACGGCGGGCCCACAAGGACAGGGGCCGGCCCATGATCTTCGCGTTGGCCGCGTTGGTCGCGGTGTACGGCCTCTATGCCGCTTTCGTGGCGCGCAATCAGAATCGAGCCGTCTTTCCAGGGGCGTTTCAGGCGCCCCCCGGTGGGCAACTCGTTGGCGGCTCGCGACGCCCCTCGGAAGCGCCGGGGGCGCTCGTCTTCGAGCCGTCGGGCGCGCCTAGCGAAGCCGTCGCCTTCCTGTTTCACGGCAACTTTGAGCGCGCGGCTGGCGATGAGGCTGCCGTTCGCTTCTACCTCCAGCAGGGGTATGCCGTCGTCGCCATCGAGTATCCGGGCTATGAAAACCCTGGAAGTAACGACGTATTTGCCCTCTCTCCCGCCTATCCGCAGGCGGTGATCGACGACGCCTTCGCGACGGTCCGCGCTCTGCGCCGCACGCGTACGCTCCTGGATGGGCGGTCGATCGGTGGGTTCGTCGCCGTCGCCGTCGCGCGCAAGCTCCTCGCGGAGCATCCATCCGCCGCTCCCGTCGAAGCGCTCGTCCTCCGCTCGACCGGGGCACGGCTCTGCGATCGTGCGTGGTCGGTCGGACTCCCGCCGTTCCTCTGCCGCGTCCCCTACGACAATCGCACAATTCCTGGCGAATTTCCCATATTCGTCGTTCACGGAACGGCCGATGAGATCTTCCCGGTCGCCGAGGCGCGTCGCATCTCGCCGCCGAGCCCGCGCGGTGAAATCCTTGAAATTGAAGGGGGAATGCACAATACGACGCGCTTCCCCTCCGAGGAACTCGCGCGGTTTCTCGCAAAGAATGGCTTTAAGAATCCTGAATAATTGCGAATTGAAGAGCGTGAGGCTTTAGCGGGCTGCTGGGTACTTCCCGAGCTTCCGCTGGAGGGACCGCCGGTGGAGCCCGAGCGCCTTCGCCGCCTGGCTCACGTTGTGGTCGCAGGCGACGAGGACCCGCTGAATGTGCTCCCACTCGACGCGCGCCAGCGACGGGACCCCATGGAGGTCGTCCTCCGGTTCTGTGGCCGCG
>JAAFHJ010000353.1 GCA_013298325.1 Myxococcales bacterium
GTTGGCCTCGAAGGGGGCGGCGCTTGCGGTGAAGAGGTACCCTTCGGCGGCAGCGAGCGGCGCGGTATCGCCGTCCGAACTCTGTGCGGTCAGTCGCTCAAGCGAGTGGCGGAGACGCGCTGCGGTGCGTTCGACCAATACGTCGGCAGGCTCCTGCGAGCGCCCGCGCTTTACAGATGTGACAATCTGCAGTCGTGGCATCCCGCTTTGCCGCGGTCGTCGCAAATCGGGGAGATTTTCTTGAAAATCTTCAAAGGTATAACCAAGGATCAAGATCTCCGACTCGGCGCGCCCCAACAAATCCCGTAGTACCTCGTTCGTGGCACGCATCCTACGGTCGACGCCTGCGGGGGCCGTTGCGACGAGCGACGGGAGTGGCGGGCGATCATTTTCTGTAAAGAAAAGTAGTACTGGGAGTTGCGTCGCCGGAAGGCCCGCATCGACGAGGGCATCGAGGGCCCGACCGACGGCCGCCGAGTAACGACTTCCGAGCACCGCTTGGACGAACGGCGGAGTGAGTTTGCGTGTTTGAAGATCGTCGGAAAGTGCTTCCCGCTCGGCGCGTGAGAGCGCACGAATCGCGCTTTTTGCCGCGGCGAGCGGTTCAAGCTTCACGCGGAGGTCCGGTTTCACGATTCCCAGAACGAACGCGGGAAGAACGCGAAATCGCTGTGGGCGATCGTCTCCGTGAGCACGGCGCGATCGAGGTAGGCGTTGCCGCGCTCGCAGGCCGATTCGCTCACAAGCAAGCAGCCGTGGCAGGCGGCGCCGTGGGTGAACCGACCGACGCGCGCATCGGCGGGGTCGTGGTCGGCGCAGACGGGGTCGTTGGAGCAGAGCGGCATCCTTCGGAGGGCCTCGCGGAGGTGGAGCTCAAGGCGGCGGCCGACTTCGACCAACCCGCCGAGCGTCCCCTCGCTGTCGCCGGTCGCCGTGTAGATCAGCAGGCCGTAGCAGCGCTCCTTGGGGAACGCATAAATGCGCTCTTTCAGTGAGGATGCGGCGTAACCGGCCGCCTCGGAGACCTGCTGGAGGAGGGCGTGCGAAAGCGAATGGAGGAGGACGTAGTCGATCCCGTGGAACGGTCGCTCGCGGCCGCCGCGGCGCGCCTCGCCGCTTGCATGCGCCTCCGCGAGATGGGTTTCGTGGACTTCTGCCCGCTTCATCCACGCCTCGACGACGTCCGGCTTTAGCGCGAGGAAGAAGCCCTCGCCGAAGTTCTCGACGGCGGGGACGAAGTTCGCGTTTCCCAGCGGCGCGGTATCGATTTCGAGGTCAAGTTCGCCATCTTTTTGCTGAATCAGCGGCTCGAACCGGGTGAAGCCGACTTGGGCGATGACCTCGCGGAGCCGGGGTACGACGACGACCTTTGCGAGGTGATCGGCGAGGAGGGCGGGGACGGGGACCGCTTCCGCGCGGAATTTCTGGTGGGATCCGTCGTCGACGGGGCGGTAGCCCTCGTAGAGCGCTTCAAACTCGGGGAGCCGAAGCGGCGTTTCGACGACTGCCGCCGGATTTCGCCGTGCCTCAATGGCCGCCCAGACGCGTTCGGCGCCGTAGTGCCGCGTGGCGGCGAACATCGTGGGGACCCCAAACAGTGTGTCGAATACCTGTCGGGTTTGCGCATGCAACCAATGGGCTTTGTCGAGCTCAAAGGCTTGTTCAAAGAGGGGGTCGGCTTCCGGGAGCGAGAGTGCCGATTGAGTGACCGAGAAATACGCGTTTGAAGAGTTGCGGACAAGCAGGCGAAAGGGGAGAGGCCCTTCGCCGTTCTTCCCCGCACACGGCTCGTTGTTCTCGGGGAGCCATGGGGTGCGCCCGTTGCAGTGACTGAGGATCGGATGGCTCGCGTCGCGCATGGCGAGCGCCGAGATGCGGACGCGCGTGTTGCAGCTTTCGCAGACGATGGTCAGATCCCGGAGGTCCCCGCCGGTACCACTTTCCACGAGAAAGAGCTTTGGATCTCGGCAGATGGCCCGGTCTTTGTGGGCGAGCGACGCCCAAGGAACGTCGTCGAGGTGGCCGCGTGCACAGGCGCGGACGAAGCGCATCGGGCTCGCGCTCCGGACGCCATCGCTCTTGTCGGTAAGGACCCAGCCCGCCTTGGTTCGCGTCACGGCACCGGCACCGACGATTCGCCGCTTGATACCGTCGCTGTGGACGTCCTCTTCGGTGGCGTCGACGACAAACCAATTGGGGAAGCGATGGATGGGGACGGTGACGGCGCCAGCGTCCTTTGGATCTTTCGGCGTCGGCGGCTTGCGAAGGACGATGTTCGGGCGCTTCAGAAAGTCTTGGATCTTTGCCAGCAGTCGCGGATCGTCAATCTCGGTTCCGTCGAGTTTCGGCCAGGAATCGGTGCCGGAAATGACGACGCTGTCGTGGGGCAAGTCGACGAGCGCGCCGGGGCCGGCGTTCGTGAGCATTTGGCTGCGGCGGAGCTGGCCGTCGGGGGGCGGCGCTTTCTTCGTGGGTCGCATCAGGCGTTCTTTCCGTTCGGGACGAGGCGGAGGCTCACGCTCGGCTCGACGTCGCGTAGCGAGCGGCCTGCAGTGAAGTCGCGGAGCGTGGCCGGCTGGGTTTCTCCGCGGACGGCAAGCGGATCGACCAAAAGCGGGACGCCGTTGCTCCCGTCGTAGGTCATTTTCCCGTGATCGTTGTGGATGCTGTCGGCGGCGGCGAGCCAGTTGTCGAGGTGTTTCTTGAGGCGCTTTTCGAGGTCGGTCCGGAGCGCTTCGTCGGCGGCGTGGTTCGGTTCGATGCCGGCCGCCCGCTCGAGAAGATCTTCAATGACCGCCTCGGCAGCCCCCTTGAAGGCGCGGATGTTCCCGGCGGCGCCGGTTGCCGTGAGTCCCGTCGCCTTGTGGCGCACGAGGGCGACGAACACGGCGAGGAGGCCGCGATCGAGGGCACGGGGAGCGAAGGGGGTCACGCTCGTCGCCTCGACGGCTCGGTAGAAGCTCTCGTGGAAGGTCGCGAACCCTTCGTAGTGGGAGCGATCCCGCGGTCGAAACGTGTTCAGGAGCGTGAGCACCAGGCCCGGTCGCTGGGCATCTCGGCCGACGCGGCTCGTCGCTTGAATGTACTCGCTCGCCGTCTTCGGCTGGCCGAAAGTGACAAGCAATCCAAGCCGTTCGATGTCGAGCCCGACGGAAATCATGTTCGTCGCGAGGGCGACGTCGACCGGCGCGTGCCCCTTCTTGGCCTTCCCCCGTTTGGCGCCGCCGCGACCGCCGGCGAAGGGGTGGGGCAGTTCGAGAGATCCTTTGGCTTTGGCGACTTCCCCCGTCGAGAGACGGCTGGTCAATTCGACCAAATCCGGTGGGTTCAAATCCCGATTGGCGAAGCTGCTGACGGCGCGGTCGCGGCCGCGGTGGACGCGCGAGGCGTAGGTTAAGAGGCGCGTCGCGACTTCATCTTCGACGAGGCGGCGGCTGCCCCCAAGTTCGCGGAGCGAGCTGAAGTAGCCGACGAGCGTCAGGTACGGGTCGGCGACGGAGCGCCCATTGGAAAGAATTTCGCCATCTTGGGCGGCCCGCTCGCCGGCAGCGAGCAACACCAAGTAGGCGCGAAGGAGCACCTTCTTCATGCTGCGTCCGGGGGCAGCGAGGCCGATGTATCGGCGGCCCGGCGGATCGCCGACGGGGCGTTCGATGGCGAAAAAGCTGTTTGTTCGGTCGGGAAGCGGGGGAGGAAAAATCGCCGTCTCTTGCCGGTTGTAGAGTTTGCGAATTTGCTCCTGGGCCGCACGTACCGTCGCCGTCGAGGCGATGAGCTTCGGACGAACGCTGCGGCCGCTCGCCGATGCGCGCGACGCCAGACCGTCGATCGCGATCTCGTAGAGGCCGACCATCGAGCCGAGGGGGCCGGAAATCAGATGGAGCTCGTCTTGAATAATCAATGCGGGCGGTGGGAGGCCCTGCTCAAGGCGCACGTCGGTCGTGAGGAGCGGGCCAAACTCGTCGTTTCGGACGTAACCGACGCCGGAGCGGTAGGCGTCGACGTGGCCGAAGAGCTTGCCGCCCTGCTCAATCCAGGGCAAGTTCGCGAACTTATCGACGGTTGCGATCACGAAGCCGGGGAGGGTTCGATAGACTACGTCGTCGACGGCGACGAGCGGGAGCCCGAGATTCTTGCTGAAGGGGCAGGTGAGCGAGCTACAGCGCACGCGCAAATCGCTCGGTTCACGGGGATTTCCGACGAGAAAGAAGCATTGATGCCCGATCTCTGCGCCGCACCAGGGGCATTGATGGAGGGGGATCGGCTTCTGGTTCGGATCGCCGCTCGCGCGAGCCGCCTGGGTGCGCGCCAGGGCCGATTCGTCGTTTCCGTCGTTCGCCTTGCCGAGGCGGTTTGGCGTTGCCGCGCCGCCGACCCAAAGCCCGACTTCGAAGGGGACCGGGCCGAGATTTTCCGCCTCACGGAGCCGCTCGAGGGCGCAGGCGAGGCCGAGGGCGCGCCCGAGCTGGTCGAGCGTCAGGAGGCGGAGCGTGTAGCGCATCAAGACGGCGACCCCGCCGGCCGCGTACCCGGCGTGGGTGAGGCGCCGATGAACGAGTGTGAACGCGGCGAGGCCGAGGTAGGCCTCCGTCTTGCCGCCGCCGGTCGGGAAAAACAGCAGGTCGACTTCGCTGCGATCGGGATGGGCCTCGTCGGCAAGTCCACAGAGATTCAGGAGAAAAAATGCCAATTGAAACGGTCGCCACGTCGGCGCTGCCTTGGCGTAGCGCTCCGGCGAGCGCGCCCGGGCGGCGGCGGCCATCGCCCGATTGGCGAGGGAAAAGGCGCGTCGCGCGTCGGCGTTTCCGGCTAGCAGCGCGATGCCGGCTTCGAGGCGGTCGGCGGCGCGCTTCCCGCGATGGAGGAGCTGTTTGCGTACCGCCGAGCGGGCGTTCCCATCGCCGGAAGGCTGCGCCGCGAGGCTCTCGAGGTGGGCCCGGTAACTCGCCACGAGGGGCTGGAGCGCCTCGGCGAGGGGCGCGCCGCCACGGGCGTCGCGGGCGATGTCGCCGAGCGCTTCCATCTCGAAAACACCGGGAATTTCGGAATTCGGTTCGGTCTTCGGGACTTCGTAGCGGGGCATCGCCGTCGTCGAGATCGACGTGCACGCGACCTTCCCGTCCGCGCCCGACGTACGTGTGCATTCTACACTTGTTCCGAGGCCGGTCGCGAAGGAGACGACGTCGGCGAACTGGAGGTCGGCGACGGCGGCATCCCAATCGTCGCCGCCGCGGCCGCGGGAGTCGTTGCGCGGGAAAAAGCCCTCCGCGCAGGTCGCCTGGAGGGCGACTTGAAAGGCGAACGCGCGATCGGCGAGCTTGTCGCTGTCGAGGGGGCGCTCGTTCACGAGGAAGACGGAGACGGCGCGCACCTTCGCGCCGGTGCTCGGGTCGACGGTGGTGCGTGCGACCCAGCTCAACTTCATGCCGGGGGTTCCGGCATCTCCATGATCTTCCAAACAAATCGCCTTCGGCCGCGCATTCCCTGTGCCGAGGTCGAGGGGGACGGTGATCCGCCGCGGTGTGCGCTGCCAGAGGCCGTTTTC
>JAAFHJ010000354.1 GCA_013298325.1 Myxococcales bacterium
AACCGCCGCCGGAGCGTTGGCCGCCCCCACCGTAGCTACCGCCACCACCGCCACCACCGCCGTAGCCGCCCTCTTCGCCGCCGCCCCGTGCGCCGCCGGCACCGGCGCCGCCCGCGAGGAGAATGTTCGAGGCGACGATCTCGGTCCGGTAGCGCTTTTCGCCGTTCTTGTCGTCGTAGCTGGAGGTCCGGAGGCCCCCTTCGACGAAGATCCGGGAGCCCTTTGCGAGGATCTTCGCGAGCGCCTCGCCACGCTTGCCCCAGACGGTGATCGAGTGCCACTCGGTCCGTTCCTGACGGACGTTGCTCTTGTCGAGGTAGGTCTCCGAGGTGGCAAGGCGGAGCTTCAGGATCGCCTGGCCGCCCTGGGTCATCCGGAGCTCGGGGTCTGCGCCGAGATTTCCAAGCAACATTACCTTGTTCAAGCCTTCCGCCATGGCTGCTCTCCTTCGCTTCTTTCTGTCGGCGAGCGGTGCCCCAAAGGCACAGACTCACCGCGATCGGGTCGCGCTGCGACCCCGTTGCCGTTTGTAGGTTGAAGTAGATGCATCCTGCACGGATGCCTGCGCCCAAGTCGCGACGACGGGGCGTAGCCGCAACCGGTGACCGCTGTCAAAGATCGCCGTGTCAGATCGGCGGCGTCGTGGCTATTTCCCCTCTTCGAGGGTGACCGCCATCGTCATCGTCTGCGACTGAGAGCCCTTCCCTTCGGGGACGGTAATCGTCGTCTTCTCTTCCATGGTGACGTCGGCTTTGGTCGGGAGATGCCCCGGCGCAAGCACGAAAGTCGCCGTGCCATTTCCGAGGACTTCCACCGTCGTGCCGGGAGGGGCGTTCTGCTCGGGGAACGGCTGCCGCGGGGTAACCTTTTGGGTAATGACCTTCACGGTGAGCTTATCGCCGTCGACCTTTTCGAGGGTAAACGTACGGGTGATTGTGGTCGGCTTATCGGCGCGCCCCCCTTCCTCGCGGGCGACATCCTTCCACTGAGCCCCGACGCCAATCGGCTCCTTCGGGAGCGGAATCACCAAAACATCAAAGACTTGGGGAAGCATCTGCGTGACTTGTTGAGCCGACTTCGGATCTTTTGCCCCTTCCGCCTTCACGGAGGTCTTCCCGAGGACTCCCAGCGGAGACAGGCTGGTCTCAAAGGTCAATCCGGCACCGGCGGCGAGCATTTGGCTCATCGCCGCCGCCTTCGGATCTGCCGAGGCATCCATCATGAGTTCCGCCTTCGTGAGCGTCCCGTCGAGGAGGAATCCGGTCGCCTTCGGATCGACCGGCTTCGGGTCCTTCTTTGTGGCGATCGTGAGCGCGAGTTTGAAGCCGGGGGCGTCTGCGCTCTGGGTCTTTCCCCCCATTTCCGCCGAAACCTTCGCCTTGATGGTGACGACGCGTGCGTCCTTCCCGCTCAGCGTGTAGACGCGCGCGGCGCGCGGCTCAGCGCCGTTGGAGACGAGGGTGAGCCCCTCCTGGCCGGCGGCCGCGGGGGCCGCAGGGGCCGCTCCGTCGGCGGCGCCCGCACCGCCATCCAAGCCGCGAACTTGCAGGCCGACGGGGGTGTCGTCTTTGCCGGCGAACATCGGGTTCACGGAGACGTTGTCGGGAATTTCCGCCTTCTGGTCGCTGACCTTGCTCTTGTCCGGCTTGGCGTCCGAGCTCTTGTTGCAGCCGCTAGCTGCGACAAGAAGCGCAGCAAACGCAGCCACATAGACGGTAGTCGAAGCGAAGGAGCGGAGCCGACTTTCACGGACGAGGGGGCGCATGGGGCGGCACCGTACTTTCGCCTTCGGTCTTGGACAAGCTTCGTGGCCGTGCAAGAAGAGCGGTTCTCACCCCTTTCTTTCTGGACGAACCTTCGATGAAGCGTACGCACACTCCGATCGCGATCCTTGGCGCCGGCCTCACCGGTATGTCGGCGGCCCACCACCTCCGCGAGGCGGGGGTCCCGTTCCGCATTTTCGAACGGAATTCGGAAGCGGGTGGCCACGCGACCACCTACGAGGACGGCGCCTACCGCTTCGACAAGACCGGTCACCTTCTCCATTTGCGCGACCCGAAGATGCGCGAGCTGACGCTCCGATGGATCGGGAATGACTGGGTCGAGGTCAAGCGCAATAGCGTCGTTTGGTCTCACGGAGTCTACACGCGATACCCCTACCAAGCGAACACCTACGGTCTCCCGCCCCAGATCGCCTACGAGTGTTTGATGGGCTTTATCGCCGCCCAGAAGATCACCGACGCGCCGGAGCCGAAGAACTTTGAAGAGTTCTGTCTTAGGCACTTTGGCGAAGGCATCGCGCGCCACTTCATGATCCCGTACAACGCTCGCTTGTGGGGCGTGCATCCGAGTGAGATTACGACGGCGTGGTGCCAACGCTTTGTACCGCAACCGAAGTTGGAAGACGTTGTGGCAGGCGCCGTCGGCATGAATGATCGCGAGCTCGGCTACAATACGAGCTTCGTCTACCCGCGCCTGGGAATCGGAGAACTTCCGAAGGGCATGGCGCGCGATCTGCCGATGATTGAATACGGCATGGGGCCGAAGAAGATCGATTTGAAGGCGAAGGAACTTCACTTCACCCGTCCCGATGGCACCGAAGAGGTCGTCACCTACGACGCGCTCATTTCAACGGCGCCAATGAAAGTACTTGCCGAAATTTCCACCGGTATTCCGGCGGAAGTCGAGGAGGCAGCAAGCAAGCTTCGCTGCAACCCACTCTGGTACTTGGACGTCGCAACAAAGACGCCTTCTGGAACGCCTCATCACTGGGTCTACGTCCCCGAAGAGAAATACCCCTTCTACCGGCTCGGCTGCTACTCCCATTTTTCTTCGGCGATGGCGCCGGAAAATGGCGCCTGTTTCTACGTCGAACTCGCCGATCGCAACGAGCCCGATCTCGATGTGATCGTGCCCCAAGTCGCGGCCGGTATGGTCGAAATGGGCATCCTCAAGTCGGCCGAGGACATCGCCTTTGTTCGCAAGCGAAAGATCGAGCACGCCTACGTCCTCTACGATCACGCCTACGTGCCGAGCTTGGAAGTCCTGACGCCGTTTTGGCAGCAGAACAAGGTCGTTTCCGCGGGGCGCTACGGCGCGTGGAATTACAGCTCCATGGAAGATGCGCTGATTTTCGGGCGCGACGCCGCAGCCCTAGCGCGCACCTACGCCGCGCTCTGAAGCCTCGCGCGACGGCAGCACCCGTCGACGCCCAAACATGCGCAAACTCGCCGCAACACCTCGGCGAGAATGCGCATTTTTTGCGGCTACTTGCCCGAAGGGCGAAAGCGGCGAGACAGGTTGACGGCTCTGTGGTAGTCCGCCCGCAAATGGCCGACGCACCGCGCATCACCATCGTTATCCCGATCTACAACGAAGAGGCGATCCTCCACGCCGCCGTCGTCGACCTGCGCGAGCGCTTGAAGCCGCTCGGCTGGAACTACGAGATTATCCTTGCGGAAAACGGCTCGAAGGACCGCACCGTCCAGATCGGCGAAGAGCTCGCCGCCAAGTACGGCGACTCCGCCGACGGCCAGGTGAAGATCATCAGCATGGGTGAGCCGAACTACGGGCGCGCCATGAAGGAGGGGATCCTCCTCGCGCGTGGCGAGTTCGTCATTTGTGACGAAATCGACCTCTGCGATGCCGACTTCCACAAGGCGGCGATCGAAATTCTTGCGTCGAATCAGGCCGACCTCGTCATCGGGTCGAAGCTCGCGGCCGGCGCCGAGGACGAGCGCCCGCTCCTCCGCCACGTCGCCAGCATCGCCTACTCGGGCATGCTCCGCGCCGCCCTCGGCTTCCGCGGAACCGACACCCACGGCTTGAAGGCCTTCCGTCGCGCCGCTCTCCTCGATGTCGCCCGCGCGTGTCTCGTGGAGAAGGATGTATTCGCAAGCGAATTCGTCATCCGGGCCGACCGCGGCGGCGTGAAGATCAAGGAGATCCCGGTGCGCGTCATGGAGAAGCGCCCGCCGAGCATCAACCTCTTCAAGCGCGTTCCGAACGTGCTCAAGAGCATGGCGAAGCTCACCTGGGCGATTCGCATTCACGGCTGAGACCGGCCGACAACAGCGCTTCTTCACGACGGCGCCCGGTGCTAGCTTGCGCCGGTGCGCCGTCCCCTTTTTGGTTCGTTTGTCCGATTGATTCCCGCGCTTGTGCTCGTCACCGGCGCATCCAAAAATGCGGCTGCGGCCCCGCCCACGACGAGCCGAGCCGCGGAGGCTCGCCATCGGGACAGCGCCGACGAACTTCCGATCCAGCTCGGTCGGGTCGTTGAGACGATTGAGTCGATCTACGTCGATCCCGTCGATAGGCAGCGGCTCTTTGGCGGTGCCGTCGATGGGATGGTGCGGGAACTGGATCCTCACTCCGAGTATATGGACGCGGAAGCCTATACCGCGTTCCGCGCCGATAGCGAGGGGGCCTTCGGAGGAATCGGCATTGAAGTCGATCTTCGTGGCGAGCAGATACGCGTACTTGCCCCTATTGAAGGGGCACCGGCCGAAGCGGCTGGGATCCTGACGGGTGACCAGATCATCGCCATCGACGGAGAAGCCATCGACGCAAAAGCGTTTGAAAAGATGGTAAAAAAACTTCGTGGCGAGCCGGGGACCAAGGTCACGCTCAGCGTAAAGCGCGAGGGCATCAAAGAAGCCATTCACCTCGTCGTGACGCGCGCCATCGTACATGTCACCTCGGTTCGCGCGCAGGTCCTTGCCGAGGGGATCTTGTACGTGCGGGTCAAACAGTTCCAAGAAGGGACCGCCGACGAACTCGTGCGCGCCGTCGCCAAAGCGCGGAAGCAGGCGGGAATCTCCGGCGCTATGCGTGGAGTTCTGCTCGATCTTCGAGGAAATCCTGGCGGTCTCGTTGACGAAGCCACCCAGATCGCCGACGAATTTCTCAATCAGGGTACTATCTATACGCTCCGCGCGCGTGGGCAGACCTTCGAGACGGCGACGGCGACGGCGGGGGGCCTCTTCGTCGGCCTTCCGACGGTGGCCATGCTCGACGAATGGAGCGCGAGCGCCTCGGAACTCCTCGCCGGCGCCCTTCAGGACGCCCACGCGGCGACGATTGTCGGGCGGGTGAGTTTCGGAAAGGGGAGCGTGCAAACGATCCTCGACCTCCCCGGCGGCGCCGGAATCAAGCTCACGACAGCTCGGTACTACACGCCGGCGGGCCACGCGATCCAGGGGGACGGCATCCACCCGGAGGTGGAAGTGCTCGAAGCGAAACGAAAAACCTCAGACTTCCCCGGCTACACGGAGCGGGATCTCACCGGCGCCCTCCCGCCGGACCCTTCGGCCCCACCACCACGGCCGCCCGTTGCCCCGCAGGCTCGCGTGGAGACCGGCTCCGCGCCGGAAGATCTCGCCTCCCGTCGCACCGTCCCGAACGACCCACGAACCGGCGACGATCCACTGCTGAAGGTCGCCTTCGAGCGGCTCCTCAAGCGCTAAGCAAAGACGGATAGCTGGGCGTCCGCCCGGAACCGCCGAAGGCGGTGAGGAACCGGCGCGTACACC